>CAZRUC010000035.1:0-12829 GCA_964603175.1 uncultured Anaerolineaceae bacterium | reverse complement strand
GCTGAAGCTGTCGCCGGAACGGCGCTGGCTGACCGCGAACAGCTCGGCTTCCGAACGGTCGATTGATTCCTGGATGTCGGCGCCGTCTTCGTAGCCGATGGCCGCTATCTTGCCTGCTGCCCCGATGAGCCGCCGCAGCAGGGCCTTGCGCTCGACGATGCGTCCGTACTGGGCGACATGGACGGCCGTAGGCGTGTCGTTGCCGAGCGTGGAGAGGTAGCTCGCGCCGCCGATTGTCTCCAGCTCGCCGGCGCGTTCGAGCGCCTCGGCGACCGTGACGACGTCGATCGGCTCACGATGCTCGAACAGCTCCAGCATCGCGGCGAAGATGCGGCCGTGGGCCTGGCGGTAGAAGTCCTCGGGATGGAGGAAATCGGCCACTTCGATGATGGCGTCGCGGTCGATCAGGATCGAGCCGAGCACGGCCTGCTCGGAGTCCATGTTCTGGGGCGGTAGTCGGTCGATCACGGGCTGGCAGGCTCCCCCGGGGCTACGGTGCTGTCAGTTGCGATTGTGAACGGAGTGGTCTCCGGACTCTGCCCCAACCGGGCCTCGGGCGGGCCCGACCGTGCACCAATTCGGTCTGGTGTTGGCGGACTGTGGACATCTTTATGTGTACAACCTGCCGGCGGGTCAGGCCGAGGCGCCGTCCGAGTACCGGAGCGAGCGCACTTGAAGGTGCGTGAGCGAGGAACACCGGCGGCAACGAAGGCATTGGCCGTCGGCTTCAGTCCAGGCGGCGAATGACCCCGACCAGCTTGCCCTGGATGCGTACGTCCGAGTAGAACATCGGCGGGTATTGCGCGTTCGCGGGCTGCAGGCGAACTCGACCGGCTTCCTTGAAGAATTGCTTGAGCGTCACGGCGTTCTCTTCCACCTGGGCGACCACGATGTCTCCGTCGCGGGCCGTCTGCTGGGGGCGGATCAGGACAAAGTCGCCGTCCTGGATGTGGGCATCGATCATGGAATCGCCGCGGACCCGAAGGACGTAGGCATCGCCGCTGGGAGCGAGCAGATCCGGCACGGCCATCGTTTCGGATGCGTCCTGGTAGGCCTCGATCGGGCCGCCTGCGGCGATCTCGCCGACGATCGGCAGGACGTGCGCCTCCGACGCTGTTGCCTGTGGCACGAGCTCACCGGTCAGGCCCATGCGCAACGCAGCAAGGGGCGTGAGGCGAAGGGCGCGGGACTGGGACGCGCCGCGCTCCAGGTAGCCCTCGCGCTCGAGCATCATGAGATGGTGGTGAACCGCCGAGGTGGAGGCGAGATCCACGGCCAGCGCTATCTCTCGCACCGACGGCGGATAGCCCCGCGTCCGAAGCGTGGCAGCGATGAAATCAAGGATCCGCTGTTTTCGATCGGCGTCGTGCTTGGTCACCGGCGCCTCCTTCCGCCTCGGAGGTTACAGAACACCCGTTCGATTGTCAAGCAAGCGCCCGCTCAGGTCGCTAGTCGAGGTCTACCGCTGTCGGTTCGGCGCCTGCGCCCCTACGCTACGGCCGCAGCGTGCCGAAGAAGACCTGCCAGGCCAGGAGCGACTTCGCGATCAGGCTGAAGAGCATGTAGGCTCGCTCGCCGTAAAGGTAGTCGCGCCAGCGGCCGATCTTGCCGTACTGAAGCACCATGTTGATCGCGAAAATGTTGAAGGCGACGAAAAGCGTGACAAAGATCGCGATCACGAAGCCGGGGACCGGGGCGGAGCTGGGTTCCGTGGCGGAGATGGAGATCGTCACAAAGATGACGATCCACGGAACGGCGCCGACGATGCAGCCGAAGACGTAGTGCAGCCATTGGGGTCGGTCGCGGCCCTCGTTGGCGAGTTCCATGCTCCACCCGAACAGGATCATGGCTGCGTTGGCCCCGAAGATGGCGATCAGCGTGCCCACTTCCTGGACACCGGCCAGTGCCGCGATGACCACGATCATCACGCTCGAACTGAATGAGTACTCGACCCAGCGGATCGGGTTCTGGCCGCGGGCGAGGTGGGCTTCGTACCAGCGCCGGGCGGGGAACGCCATGGTGAAGTGGGCGATGGCACTCATTAGGAAGAAGAGGGCTACGGCCGGGCCGATCGGCATATCCCATATCGACCGCTGGGCGGTGACCAGGTGGCTGGTGGCCTGGTCGAAGTGCAGGTAGGTTCCGATCACCGGGGACGATACGACGGGGCTCTTCGCAAAGGAAAGGCCCAGGATGGCCGCGGCCTGGGCGAGATGCAGCACGAACAGGGCTGCGTTCCAGCGAAACAGACTCGCCGATCGATCGGACGGTATCGATCCGGCAAGCGTAGGAGCCGCTCTCAGCACGGACATCCGGACCCCTCGCATGCATCTGCGTCCACGCGTGGTGATGCGCCCAACCATACCGCTTGGCCGCCCAATGTCCAGGGACGCGCGGGAACCCTTGGGACCGGGGCGTGGGCACTGGATCTCGGCGCCCGGCGGTTCGCGGCCGCATCGCTACCATCGGGTGCGATAGGAGAGTTGGGCCATGCTCTGGAGACGCGTCGTTGTCGCGGTCGCTTCCGTGGCTCTAGTCGCGGCCGGTTGCGCGGGGACCACCACGACCCCCGTCCCGGCGAGGGCCACAGCCGAATCCACGGCGACCCGAGCCCCGACGCCAACCCTCCCGGCCACGCCGACCGCGACACTCCCGCTGCCCTCCGGGTCGCCGTTGCCGGCGGGCCCGGTGTACGCCGTCGGCGACGACAGCACTCGCCAGACAGAGATACCGAACGGCCTCTCCGACATCGTCGCGATCTCCGCCGGCGGGTATCACAGCCTGGTGCTCACGAGCGGCGGCACGGTCTTGGCGTGGGGTGCCGACGATCAGGGCCAGACCCGCGTCCCGGCCGGGCTGTCCCACGTCGTCGCCGTGTCGGCGGGCGGCTACCACAGCCTCGGACTGACGAGCGACGGGAAGGTCGTGGCCTGGGGCCGTGGAGCCGAGGGCCAGACGCGAGTTCCGGCCGGCCTATCGGGCGTCGTGGCCATTTCCGCCGGCGGCTACCACAGCCTCGCTCTGACCGGCCAGGGCGAGGTCGTGGCGTGGGGCTTCAACGGGTTCGGCGCGGTGACCGTACCGGCCGACCTTTCGGGCGTGGTCGCGATCTCCGCCGGGAACGGATTCAGCCTCGCGCTCAAGAGCGATGGGACGGTCGTCGCCTGGGGCTACGGCGCCGACGGCGAGACGCGAGTTCCGGCCGGGCTCGCCGGCGTCCGCGCCATCTCGGCGGGCGGGACTCACAGCATGGCCCTCGAGCGCGACGGAACCGTCGTGGCCTGGGGCGACAACTTCTACGGCGAGACGAACGTGCCGACCGGCCTCACGGATGCCGTGGCAATTGCCGCCGGCACGGGGTTCAGCCTCGCGCTCAAGCGCGACGGAACGGTGGTCGCGTGGGGCTACGACGCGCAGGGCGAGATCGACGTTCCCGCACGCCTGTCCGGCGTGGTCGCCATTTCGGCCGGCTGGTTCCACAGCCTCGAGCTGGCGAGCCAGGCGGCGAACTGAGGCCGTCCGGCAGACAGGACGCCTGCGAGGGTATCGTTGCGACGACAATGCCGGCCGCAGATCGGCTGACGCGGCCCCAGTCCCTCAGGAGCGAGTAGTGGCGCGGCACGCGTACCCGAGATACCGCCGGCGTCGGGACCGGAGACTCCCGATCGTTCTTGCAGGCTCGCTCGTAACGGCCCTGGTTTGGGTTGCCATCAGCCCGAGGATTCTCGGGACCCAGGGTGGAGCGAATCCTGTGGCAGTCATCGTTGCCACTCCGACCGAGACTCCGATCGCGACCCCGAGTCCGACGCCGACGCTCGGGCCGCTCCCGGCATGCGCCATCGCAGACGTACCCGCGATCCACGCCGAGCCCTCGGACTGGGCCCGCACAATGCTCGACACCACTTACACGCTTGACGCCTCGTATCGACCGACGGACCTGGTTTCCGTGAGCCGGGCGGGGATTGGCGGGGCGGGCTCGGTGCGATCCCTGGTCATCGACGACTTGAAGGCGCTCGCCGGAGCTGCCCGGAAGGCCGGGGTGACACTCGTCGTCAACTCGGCATACCGCAGCTACGAGGACCAGACGATCACTTTCGGGGATCTGACGAAGTCGCTGGGCTCCGATGCGGCGCGCGCCACGGCCGCCAGGCCCGGCCATTCGGAGCACCAGCTCGGCACCGCGATCGACTTCGGTAGTGGTGCGCCCTGGCTGTCCGAGAATGCCTGGCGGTACGGGTTCGTACTCAGCTACCCGGCAGCCAGCAGTCCCGGGCTCACCTGCTACGTACCTGAAGCCTGGCACTATCGCTACTTCGGCCGAGTGACTGCCGCGGCCATCCACAATTCTGGCGTCAGTGCGCGGGAGTGGCTCTGGATCAACGGCCGCTGATTCTGGGCGGCCCCGTCTCGTGGTCCTGGGTCGTGCCTGATAACATCAGCAATTCCCGGAGCGGCCCGGATTGTCGGGCTGCGCCGAAAGTCGGCCTCGAGGAGTCGGATGGTTTTCAAGGTCAAGCGGCGCCGCCGAAAAGGCAGTCTTCTACGGGCTCTGCGGTGGCTCGCCTTTGTGCCGGTCGCAAGCCGGGTTCCGATGTACGCGCGGCTGGTCTGGGCGCTCGTCCTCGACGATCGCGTGCCGGCGAGTCGAAAAGCGGTGTTGGTCGGCGCGGCAGGTTACGTCCTGATCGGGCGCGACCTGATCCCGGACGAGATTCCGATCCTGGGCGGACTCGATGACCTGGCAGTCGTTGTCCTGGCGATCGAAGTCTTCTTCGACGGGATCCCGGACGATCTTCTCGAAGAGAAGCTCGACGAGCTCTGCATCGACAAGGAAGCGTTCCGCCGCGACATCGACCAGGTGCGGCGTCTCACACCGGCACCGATACGGCGCATCATCCGAAGACTGCCCGACGCGATCGAGGCGGCAGGGCATCTCATCAGCAGCAGCAAGATCGGGCCGCGGGTTCGATCGTGGATCGTCAAGGAGGAATCGTTCGCGTGAAGGTCATTCTGATCGCCGACGTCGATAAGCTCGGCAAGAGCGGCGAGATGAAGGATGTCGCCGACGGTTACGCCCGTAACTTCCTGGTCGCACGAAAACTGGCCGTGCCGGCCGCCGGAGGCGCGTTCCGCGCCTGGCAGCACGACATCGCCAGCCGCGAGGAGAAGCGCCAGCGCGAGCGCGAGGATGCCGAGATTGCGGCCACTCGCATCGGCAGCACGACTCTCACCATGGGTGTAAAGGTCGGCGAAGGCGGCAAGCTGTACGGCTCCATCACAGCCAAGGACATTGCCGACGCGCTCGGCCGCCGCGGCATCGTCGTCGACCGGCACAAGGTGGATTTGCCCGACCCGCTCAAGTCGCTCGGAACGTACAAGGTGGCGATCAAGGTCTTCGCCGGCATGACGCCGGAAGTCACGATCGTCGTGGAGCCGAAAGGCTAGCGACCGTTCGGGCGGCCGATAGCGTCGTTGCCGGCTGCGCTCCTCGCTCACGGCCGTTTGAGGCCGCTCGCTCGGGTGCTCTCCGGCGCCTAGCTCTCGACTCGCCGGAACTGCCGCTTCTGGTTCTCGGGCGGCCGATAGCGTCGTTGCCGGCTGCGCTCCTCGCTCACAGGCCTTCTAGCCTGCTCGCTCCGGTGCTCGCCGGCGCCTAGCCCAGACCTCGCCGGAACGGCCGCTTGCCGGCTCGGGGCGGTCGACAGCGGCGCCTGACTTCACCGAGTGTTGTTGCGGGATTTCCCGCCATTTTTCGGCGCGCCGGGGATGCTACCGTTCGAGGCAGCGGCAGAGTCGCAGTGGCGATCGGCGCGGAAGAGGGTGAGGTGGGGCATGGTTGTCGGCGCAGGGGCATCGGTGGCGACGGTGGCGGTCGCGGCGCACGGGCTCAGCAAGCGCTTCAAGCGTAAAGTCGCGCTCGATCAGGTCGACCTGTCCGTGCCCGCCGGAAGCGTGACCGCGCTCGTCGGGCCGAACGGCGCCGGCAAGACCACGCTGATCCGCGTTTGCATGGCCTTCGAGCGGCCGAACGCGGGCCACGTCGAAGTGGACGGCGTGGACCCGTGGCGACACCGCAGCGCAGCTCTCCGGCGGGTCGGGTACGTGCCCCAGACGCCGGCCGTATACCGCGGCCTCAGCGTCGAGGATCACCTGGTTATGGCCCGCAGCCTCCATCCGGGCTTCGATGTGGAGTATGCCCGCCGTCGCCTCGATCAGCTCGCCATCCCGCTCGATCAGCGCGCCGACACGCTCTCCGGCGGCCAGGGCGCACAGCTCGGGCTCGCTATCGCGTTGGGCACGCGGGCCAAGATCCTGCTCCTCGACGAGCCTCTCGCGAATCTCGATCCCCTGGCCCGGCGCGAGTTCATCCAGGTTCTGCTCGACGCGATCCACTCGGACGGCTCGACCGCCTTGCTGTCGTCGCACATCGTCACCGACGTCGAGGAAGCCTGCGACCGGCTCACGATCCTGGGCGGCGGCAAGGTCCTGCTCGACTGCCCGCTCGAAACCGCTCGCAAGGCTCACAGGCTGACCGACTCGGACTCGCCGCCTCCGGGAGCGACCGCGATCGGGTCGTTCGCCGGGAAGGGCACCAAGCGGCTGACGTTGTGGCGGATGCCCGACGACGCGCCCGACGCCGTCCCCCCAGCCGAGGGCGCCGGCCCGATCGAAGAAGCCAGCCTCGAAGACGTCGTTCTCGGCTACCTCGCCGCCGGACGAGGCACTTTCGGCCTGCAGCTCAACTGAGGGGACGCGATGCTCACCAGAATCCGCCTGACCCTCAAGCAACATCGGTTCGAGACGATAGCGATTGCTGTCGTGTGCCTGGGGTTGACGGCCGCTGCCCTGATCGAGGCCTTCCGGCTCAACTCTCTGAATGTGCCGCTCTCATGCCTCAGTAACGGCTATTACTTCGGGCCGGGCAGCATCTCGATAACGTCCGCGGGCGACGCTCATTGCCAGGCCCTGTCGAACTCGTTCTCCAACCTCCAGCGCGGCACGGACATGAACATCGTCCAGCTCCTCCTCCTGCTCGTGCCACTGCTGGCGGGGATCGTTCTCGGCGCCCCGCTGGTCGCTCGCGAGCTCGAGCAGGGGACGGCGCCGCTGTCCTGGAGTCTGTCCGGATCGCGCCGTCGCTGGCTGCTGGGCAAGGTGCTGGCGGGAGTTGTCCTGCTGGTACCGTTGATGCTGGCCGTCGGTTTGGCCGCCGACGTACTCGAGTCCGCGCTCGACCCGGGCGTCAACACTCATGCCGTCTTCCAGAATTATCTCGGCCGCGGCTTCGTCGTCGTCTTCTGGGCGCTGGCGGCGTTCGCCGGGACGCTGACGCTGGGCACGCTCTTCGGCCGGACGCTGCCGGCTTTGATCGTCGCGCTCGTCATCTGCTTCTTCGCGCGGGTACTGTTTGAACCCGGGATGGCTCGCATCGTCTTGCGTCCCATTGCCGTCGAGCAGGCGAACTCCGGACAGCAGTTCGGGCCGGCGTTCGGTCCGCAGGTCGTCGGGATCGCGACTGAGCCGAGCCCTTCGGGTGAGCCGAGCGCATCGTCGGGGCCGAGCGCGTCGTCGGGGCCGAGCGCGTCGTCCGATACGAGCCCCTCGTCCGGCACGAGCGCGTCGAATAGCGGGACGGACGCCGCTATGCCCTACTGGGTGCAAGCCGACCTGTACGTGTACAGCCAGGTTTACGTCGGGGGCAAGCCCTACTACGGAGATCAGTCGACGCTCAATTTCGGGTACGGGATCGATGAAAACGGAAATGCCTTCGGGTTCGACGCGAACGGAAATCAAATTCCGATCGAGTTGTCGCAGATTCCCACCTGGATCAACTTCGTGATCCCGGGATCGCAGTACTGGCCGGTCGTCGCGTTCGAGTCTGGGGTGCTGCTGCTCGGGTCGCTGCTTATGGCCGGCATCGCGTTCGTCTGGGTGGATCGGCGACGGCCCTACTGACGGCCCCGGACTACGGGTTGCAGGACGCCGAACCGCTGTCCGTGAACGAGCCGACCGCCGGCACGAAGCTCCAGCTGTAGCTCGTGGCGTGGAGCGTCAGCTCCAGGACGCCGAACGAATTGGTGTTGGTCACGACGCTATTGGCGGCCTTCGTCGCCAGCGACGTGTGGTTGGCGCCGCCCGTGCCCACCGTTATCTCACGAATCCCGTTGACCGGATCCGAAACGCCCGCCGGTGTTTGGGGCGCGAAACGCTCGTAGATGTGGTCGTGGCCGTCCAGGATCAGGTCGGCATGAGCTGCGTAAAGCTGCTGCCAGAGCTTGAGGGTATTCGAGCTCGCTCGACCGCCCGAACTGAACAGCGGAATGTGCCAGTAGGCCAGCGTGCACACGCTCTTGTTCGCAGCGAGATCGGCGGCGAGCCACTTGCCTTGCGGCGAGGTCGGACCGCATCCTCCGGCCTGGCTGCAGTTCGAGTTCAGGGCGATCAGATGCCAGGCGCCGACGTTGAAGCTGTAGTAGCTCTTCGACGCCGAGCCCGCAGCTGCGCCGAAGTATTGGAAATAACCGGCCGCGTTGGCGTTCGCGCTCGTGCAGCCGGTGCCGCCCGAAGTCAGGTACTCGTGATTGCCGACGACCGGGTGGGTGATCGACTTGACCCGGCCCCAGCTGAGGTCGTACGACTGCTGGAATGCCGCAAGGCCGCCGCAGTAGTACTGCGTGTCGCCGAGGGCCAGGACGGCGCCGAAGTGACCCGCGACCAACAGGTTGGAGACGGCGAGTTGCCGGCACTGGCTGCCGGCTCCCTGGCCGGCTTTGAACTGCGAACTCGACGGATCGCAGGCGATATCGCCGGCAGCCGCGATAACTGGGTCTCCGGCCGCGGCGACGGGTTGGGAAGTAGCAACCGATGCAGTCTGCCACGCAATGACCAGAACCGCGACAAGAAGAAGCCGGGATCGTAGGGGCAGCGGGGCTGGAGCGCGCTTTACCATTCCGTCTGCCTTCAACTTGGGATCGAAGCCATCTTGCTCGCGACTTGTGGCGGGATGCACCGGATTCGGGGAACGTCGCGGCTGACGGTCGGTCTGCCTCGTCAGCCGGTTCGAGGCCCGCTGTCGCCAAGGGAGTCCAGTCGCTGCATCATCTCCGCATGACCGCCGGCCGCCTCCACATCATTCACGTCGACCTCGACGCGTTCTTCGCGGCCGTAGAGCAGCGCGACCATCCGGAGCTGCGCGGCAAGCCCGTGATTGTCGGGGGCGACGCCGAGTCCCGCGGAGTCGTGAGCACTTGCAGCTACGAGGCGCGCAAGTTCGGCGTCCATTCGGCCATGCCGACGCGGACCGCCCGCCAGCTCTGCCCCGACGGCATATTCGTTCCGGTGGACGGAGCCAAGTACCAGCGCGTCAGCCACGAAGTCATGGCGGTCCTGCGCCATTTCACGCCGGCCGTCGAGCAGGTCTCGATCGACGAGGCGTTCCTGGACGTCGCTGGCTCCGAAGCGCTATTCGGGCCTGCGCCGGAGATCGCCCGTCGGATCAAGGCGGAGGTTGTAGCCACCACTCAACTCACGGTCTCGGTCGGCGTCGCGACCAACAAACTCGTGGCGAAGGTCGGCTCAGACCTGCGCAAGCCCGACGGCCTCGTCATCGTCGAACCAGGTGACGAGGCCGCCTTCCTCGCGCCGCTGGAGATCCGGCGGCTGTGGGGCATCGGTCCGAAGACGGCCGAACGGCTGCACGGCCTGGGCGTTCGAACGATCGGCGAGCTCGCGGCGCTGCCCCCCGAGACACTGACGCGCGCCCTCGGCGATCACGGTGCCACTCTCCACGACCGGGCGCTTGGCATCGACTTCGACCCGGTCACCGGCGGCGGCGAGGCGGCGAAATCCGTTAGCCACGAGACGACCTTCGCTGTCGATGTGAGCGACCCGGCCGAAATCGAGCGGACGCTGCTGGCGCTGACGGAAGGCGTATCCGCTCGACTCCGGGCGGCCGGCCTCCGAGCCGGGACGGTCGCGGTCAAGGTCCGCGACTCGCACTTCCGGACGATCACGCGCCAGAAGCACCTGCCGGAGCCCTCCGACCTGACCGACACGATCTGGCGAGCGGCTCTGGAGCTCGCCCGGCCGGAAGTCCGGGGCAAGAAAATTCGGCTGCTGGGCGTGTCGGCCACGCAGCTCGGGCAGCCCGAGCAGATCAGCATGTTCGAGGTCGTGGACCAGAAGCAGCGACGCGTCGTGGACGCTACCGACGCGGTCCGGAAGCGCTTCGGCGATCGCGCCGTCACGCGGGCGAGCCTGCTCCATCGCGACGTGCCCTCGCCATTCGATCGCGACCCGGCTTCGGCCGTCGAGGGCCGCGTGGGCATCCCCAAGATCGAGGATGACGTGGAGTAGGGATCAGGGGTTGTAGGTGACGCTGCCCTCGACTGCCACGTCGCCGTCGGCGTCATACAGGCGGTAGTCATGCTTGCCGAGACCGTCCATCGCGCACACGAGATCGCTCTGGTCCTCGTCGCGAGATATCCAGCTTCCGTCGTCCAGCTTCCTGAACTCATTGCCGACCACAATGACTGACCCGTTCACCCCGCCGTCCTTGCTGCCACCGGGGGAGGCATAGAGCGCGTACGAATCGGGTACGGATGCCGGCAGACGGATCGTGAGCATCGTCGGAATCCGTGATGCCGAGCAGCTCAAGGTGGACGGTTCAAATGTCACCGCGCCCGGGAATATCGGGCTGGGCTCCGGGCTCATTTTCGCGATGAGCGCCGAGGGGGACGCCGAGACGGCGACCGAGACCCGAGTGCCAATTCCGAGCGCGTAACCCCCGACGCCGACGAGCGCGACGATCGCCACGGCGCCGACGAGCGCCACGATCGGTCTCCGGCCGGTCCTGGAACCATGCGGCGTCGCCAGAACGGCGCCGCATGAAAGGCAGGTCTTCTGGATTGCCTCGGCCACGGCGGAGCCGCAGGCCTGGCAGAAGCCGAACTCGGTTCCCATCGGCCCGCTCCTGTCGGTCGGTTGCCGGCTATTGGGACCGGCCGGGCTCACGGTTCCGCCGTCCACGAGACCGAGCCCATGAGGTTGCCATCCGCGTCCACCAGCTCGAGGCTGTGCCGCCCGAGGAACTCGCCAGGTACGGCGCACAAGTCGGTGCTGCTGCTCCCATAGATGGCAAACCAGCTCCCATCGCCCTTCTTTGTCAATGCCTGGCCGACCTGCCGTTGGTTCTCCATTAGCGGAAACAAGCCACCCGGGTTGCCTCGAGAGCTGATGAGCCTGGAGCCCGGCACGGACGCCGGAAGTTGGATCGTCAGACGGACCAGAACGTCCGCCGAACAGCTGTAGGTCGCCGGCTCGATGGCCAGGCTGCCGGGAAAGAGCGGAGCCGCGGTTTGGCTGCCGCTCACCCCGCTCGATGGCGCCTGGCCGGCCGTGCCGTGGCCGAGGGTATACGTGCTCGCCCCGACGATCACCGCGACGATCGCCGTCCCGACGACCAGAAGGATGGGCTTGAGGCGCGTCCGGCCCCGAGGCGGCACGGCGAGGATGGCGCCGCACGACCGGCAGGTCCGTGGTCCGGACTCGGCAAGCGCTCCACCGCATGCTCGGCAGAAACCGAATCCTGTGGTCATCGAACTACCTCTGGCACCGAGCGGCGTCAAGTACTCCCGACGAAGAGACGTGGCCACCTGTTCAACCTGCGGGCCGACGCCTCACGCCGTCTTGTTCTGATTGTGCCATGTGGCCGGTCGGATCTCCTGAGCTCTCAACCTATCCGGCCGCTAGTCGCTTGGGCCGGAAGAGCGCACTGGCGATGCTGACGACACCGGCAAGGAGGAAGAGCAGAGCGAAGAGGTCCATCCTCACGCCCACGAGCGCCCCGCCACCGCCGGTCAGCATGACCGTGCCCAGGATCAGCGAGGGCCACTTCACCGGAATGTCGGTCGCGATGCGGAGGGCGCTCAGCACCAGCATTCCGGACCCGATGGCGGCCACCGACGCGTATCCGGCTGTCCCGCTCGGGAGCGTCAGGGCCGCGAAGAACAGGAACAACAAGCCCCAGCCGATCGAGTCGAGTCTCTCGTCCAACTCCCGTTTATGAGCATTCAGCGAGCCCATCTTGTCTCCTCTGCCGTTGACGATGCCGTCGAACCATGCGAAGAACCGAAGCAGCCAGCCTGGGGTTTCGCGGTGGCGGCTGGCCGTGATCCCTGCCATTGCCAGATCTCCCTGCTACGGACCCCAGGCGCTGTAGTCGATGCCCTGAAGCCACTTCCACATAGTTGAGCGACGCCAGCCACGAGGCTCGACGGCCGCCAGGACGGCCGGTCCCGGTGTGACGGACAGGGCGGCGACCGCCACGCGCCCCGCCAGGGCGCTGCTCAGGAATTCCGCCATCGCTTGCGCACAACGCGGATCTCGCAGGACCCCGGCATGACCGCGGCCGGGGACGAGCAGCCGAGTGGCCCGCCCCCCGGAGCTTGCCCACAACCGGTCCATCTCCGACGGGGCGACGTGGCGGTCCGCGCCACCGTGGATCAGCAGCGTCGGAATGGGCGGAATCTCGGGCCTCGTCTCACGTCGTTCGAGTGCGGAGCCACCCGCGAATGCCGCGATCGAGACGACTGCGCGGATCCGACGATCGCGAGACGCGGCCAGGATCGCGCTCGCCCCGCCCATCTCGTGCCCCACGAGGGCGATGCGCTCCGGGTCGACGTCCGGCCGGCGCTCCAGGAAGTGGATCGCAGCCCGCAAATCGTCCGCCAGGGTGGACGGCGTCACGCTGTCGATGTCGCCGTCGCTCGCGCCGTGCCCGTGAGCATCGAGCATGAGTACGCCGAACCCGGCGCGATGGAGCGGCAGG
>CAZRUC010000034.1:0-13176 GCA_964603175.1 uncultured Anaerolineaceae bacterium | reverse complement strand
CGGCGCATCGGGGAGTGGCCCTGGACCTCGCCCTGGCCGACCTGCGCGCCGGCCGAATCGTCGCGGTGAAGGGCCTCGGCGGCTATCACCTCGCCTGCGACGCGACCGATGCCGCGGCCGTGGACCGGCTCCGAGACCGCAAGCACCGTTGGGCGAAGCCGTTCGCGGTAATGGTCGCGGACGTAGCCGCGGCGCGGCGCGTGGCCGAACTGACCGCGGAAGAAGTGGCGCTGCTGACCTCGCCGGCCCGGCCGATCGTGCTGGTGGAGCGGCGCCGGGGCGGCGTGGCGGCCGCTGGCGGCGCCGCGGCCGCGCCACTGAGCGCCGCGCCACTGAGCGCGGAGCCGCCGCTCTCCGACGCCGTCGTCACCGCGGACCAGACCCGCGACGCCGCACTGAACCGCCGCATAGGCATCTTCCTGCCGTACACGCCACTCCACCACTTGCTGCTCGAGGGTCTCGGCCGGCCGATGGTTCTCACGAGCGGCAACCTGGCCGACGAGCCGCTCGCCACGGATGACGCCGAGGCGCTCGAGCGGCTGGCCGGGATCGCCGACTCGTTCCTGACTCACGACCGCGAGATCCGGGCTCGCTACGACGACTCCGTCACGCGTGTGGTTGCCGGCCGCGAGAGCATCGTCCGGCGTGGCCGCGGCTACGCCCCGGAGCCGCTGGACCTCCCGATCGCGGTGCCCTCGGGCCATACGATCCTCGCCGTCGGCGCCGAGCTGAAGCACACCTTCACTCTCGCCCGCGGTGGCCGCGCTCACGTGGCGCCGCACATCGGGGACCTCGAGGACCTGCTGACGCACCGCGCCTTCGAGGCGAACCTTTCCCACCTCGAGCGGCTCCTCGACATCGAGCCGGAGTACGTCGCCCACGATCTCCACCCCGCCTACCTTTCCACGCAGTACGCGAAGAGCCACTTCCCGGAGAACCGGCGAATCGGCGTCCAGCATCACCACGCTCACGTGGCGTCGGCAGCGGCGGAGGCCGGGCTCACGACCGAGTTCATCGGCGTCGCCTACGACGGCCTGGGCATGGGCGACGACGGAACCTTCTGGGGTGGCGAAGTGCTCGTGGCCACTCTCGCGGACTACCGCCGCGTCGCGCGTTTCGGACAGGCGCCGATGCCGGGCGGGGCGCTCGCGGTGAAGAAGCCATATCGGATGGCGCTTGGCTATCTCCTCGGCGTTGAGGGCGGTCTCGAATTGGGGGAGCCAGCGACGGCCGCGGCTCAGGGGGCCGGCGACTTCCTCGCCCGCCTCGACCCGCGCGAAGTCGACGTCGTCCGGATCCAGATCGAGCGTGGGCTGAACGCCCCGGTGGCATCGTCGGCCGGCCGGCTGTACGACGCCGTCGCCAGCCTGCTCGGCATCCGCGACGTTGCCGAATACGAGGCCCAGGCGGCGATCGAGATGGAGCTGCTCGCCGAGCCGGGCCGACACGAGCCTCTGGCCTGGGCCATCGCGCGCGGCAACGGCCAGGCCGGCGGCGCTCAGTTCCAGGTCTACGATCCACGCCCGACCATTCGGGATCTCCTCGAGTGTCTGTCGGCGGGAGAGCCGGCGGCGCGCCTGGCGGCGAGGTTCCAGGAGACGGTTGCCGCGGTCACGCGGTCGTTCGTTCGGGAGATCGGGCGGGAGACAGGCATCGGCACGGTCGTCCTTTCGGGCGGCGTCTTCCAGAATCAGTGGCTCGCGACTACCCTCGTCCGGCGGCTCGAGCGCGACGGCTTCGAGGTCCATACGAATCAGAAGGTCCCGGCGAACGACGGCGGGATCAGCTACGGTCAGGCGGCGGTCGCGGCTGCGCGTCTGGCCGGCGCGTCCTAGATCGGCAAGGAGAACTCGAATGTGCCTCGGCATCCCGGGCAAGGTCGTTGAAATCCGCGAAGGCGGACCGCTCCGCATGGCGCTCGTCGACTACGGCGGCGCGCGCAAGGAAGCGTGTCTGGAATACCTGCCGGCAGTCGGGCTCGGCGACTACGTGATCGTCCACGTCGGCTTCGCCATCAGCCAGCTCGACGAAGAAGAGGCACTCCGCACGATCGAACTGCTGCGGATGCTGGACCCCGACGGCGTAGAGCTGGAGCTTGGCCCGGCGCCGGACGCAGTCTCCGCTCCGGGTCCCGCATGAAGTACATCGACGAGTATCGCGACTCGGCCCTGGCGCGCAAGCTGCTCGACGAGATCCATCGCGTCACGACCAGGCCGTGGGCGCTGATGGAGGTCTGCGGCGGCCAGACGCACACGCTCGTCAAGCAGGGGATAGACGAGGCCCTGCCGAAGGGCGTGCGGATGATCCACGGCCCGGGTTGCCCGGTTTGCGTTACGCCGCTCGAGCAGATCGACAAGGCGCTCGTGATCGCCGCCCGGCCGGACGTGATCTTCACGAGTTACGGCGACATGCTCCGCGTTCCCGGATCCACCACGGATCTGCTGTCTCTCAAAGCGCGCGGCGCGGATGTTCGGATCGTCTATTCGCCGCTGGACGCCGTGAAGATCGCGGTCGCGAATCCGGCCCGGCAGGTCGTCTTCTTCGCCATCGGCTTCGAAACGACCGCTCCGGCGAACGCGATGGCCGTCGCCCAGGCCGCTCGGCTCGGCCTCGACAACTTCTCCGTCCTCGTGTCGCACGTTCTGGTGCCGCCGGCGATGACCGCCATCCTCGAGTCGCCGACATGCCAGGTCCAGGCGTTCCTCGCCGCCGGCCATGTCTGCGCCGTCATGGGCTGGACCGAATACGAGCCGATCGCCGAGAAGTACCACGTGCCGATCGTCGTGACCGGCTTCGAGCCACTCGACCTGCTCGAGGGGATCCTGATGGCGATCCGCCAGCTCGAGGAGGGACGCGCGGTCGTCGAGAACCAATACGCTCGTGCCGTGAAGCGCGAGGGCAACCTTGCCGCGCAGGAGACCGTCGCTCGCGTCTTCGAGCCGGGAGATCGAACCTGGCGCGGGATCGGGGCGATCCCCGCATCGGGTCTGCATCTCCGCGCCGAGTTCTCGAGGTTCGACGCGGAGGCGCGGTTCGACGTCGGCGACATCCACACTCAGGAGCATCCGGCGTGCATCGCCGGGGAGATCTTGCAGGGGACCAGGACGCCGCTCGATTGCACCGCCTACGGCGTCCTTTGCAATCCACAGAAGCCGCTCGGCGCGCCGATGGTCAGCGCCGAGGGCGTCTGCTCGGCCTACCACGCCGCGGGTCGCGGGCTTGCGGCACCGACGGCCTTTCCGCTGTACGAACTGAGCAAGCCGCTCGGCGAGGCGACGCGATGAGCGAGCGACCGGCCGCGGCCCGACCGGCGGCGCCGGACCCGGCGGCGCCCGCCGCTGCCGCTCCGGACCCGGCGAACCTCGTCTGCCCGGCCCCCATCCCGGAGCGGGCGCGCGTTCTGCTCGGCCACGGGTCCGGTGGGCAACTCTCCGCCGCGCTGATGCGCGACGTGATCGGGCCGGCGCTGGCGTCGGCCGGAGTTACGCCCGGCGGCCCGCTCAACGACGCCGCGGTCGTGGAAGTCGCCGGCCAGCGGCTCGCCTTCACCACAGACTCGTTCGTCGTGAGCCCGCTCGAATTCCCCGGCGGCGACATCGGCGAACTGGCGGTCAACGGCACCGTGAATGACCTGGCGATGATGGGCGCGCAGCCGCTCGCCCTGTCGCTTGCGTACGTCATCGAGGAAGGCCTGCCGGTCGAGGACCTGCGCCGGATCACCGAGTCGGTGGCGCGGGCGGCGGATCGGGCGGGTGTTCGGATCGTTACGGGCGACACGAAGGTCGTCGGCCGGGGAGCGGCGGATGGGCTGTTCGTGAACACCGCCGGGATCGGGCTCGTTGCCGCGGGCGTGTCGGTCGCGGCCGATCGGGCGGCGCCGGGCGACGTGGTGATCCTGTCGGGCCCGATCGGGCTGCACGGCATCGCGATCATGAGCGTTCGCGAAGGGCTCGACTTCGAGGTGGAGATCGCCTCCGATACGCAGCCGCTCAATGCGTTGGTTGCCGCGATCGTCGGCGCTTGCCCGAACGTGCACGTCCTGCGCGATCCGACTCGGGGCGGCCTTGCCTCGGCGCTGAACGAGATCGCCGCGGCATCCGGCGCCGGCATCGAGCTGCGCGAGGAAACCATCCCGATACCGGGCCCCGTTCGCGCCGCGTGCGAGATGCTGGGCCTGGATCCGCTGCACGTCGCCAACGAGGGCAAGCTCGTCGCGATCGTGCCCGCCGCCAGCGCCGACGCAGTCCTCGCCGCGATGCGCGCCGTCCCCGAGGGAGCCGAGGCAGTGGCGATCGGAAGCGTCGTATCGGACCACCCGGCAATGGTCACGATGCGCACCATCGTCGGTTCGCAGCGGATCGTGGACATGCTCGTGGGGGAGCAGCTGCCCCGGATCTGCTGAGCCGGCTCGGTCTCGCCGACTCGCCGTCCCGTCCTGAGCCGGCTCGGTCGAGCCAACGAGCGCCAGTTGATCGCGGCATAAGCGCTCGACGTCATCGTTGCGGGCATGCAGGGAGTGCAAGCCGGCAAGATTCTGAGGGTCGTCCGCCGGAGCCGAGGCTGGACCCAGTTTGATCTGGCGGCACGGGCAGGCGTTTCGCAGCAGACCGTCTCGCAACTGGAGCGGGGCAACGCCGATGCCGCGACGCTGCATTTGGTCAAACAGGTCGTGGCCCCCCTTGGCATCACAGTGGACCTTGTCTTTCGATGGAAGGGGCCGGAGCTCGACAGGCTGCTCGATGCCCGTCACGCGCGGATCGTGAACCAGGTTGTCGCTCGGCTCGGGGCTCAATGGCAGACAGTCGTCGAGTTCACCTTCAACGACTACGGTGACCGCGGATCCGTGGACATTCTGGCGTGGCACTCAGTGTCTCGCGTGCTCCTCCTGATCGAGGTGAAGAGCGAGCTTGACGGCCTGGAATCAGTACTGCGCTCGATGGACCTGAAGTTGAGGGTGGTGCCGAAACTGGTTGCCCGAGAGCGCGGCTGGCGCGCAGTTGCGCATGGCTCCCTTCTGGTGCTGCCGGATGAAGTGACCGCACGCCGCGCGGTCGAGCGGTCGAGGCCGGTCTTCGACATCGCACTGCCGGCAAGAACCGTTGCTGTTCGGCGCTGGCTGCGAGAGCCCTTCGGACCTATCCGCGGCATCTGGTTTCTTGCAGATACGCCCGGCAGGCGCGTTATCCGCAATCCAGGCAGTGGTGGGCGGGTGCGGTCGACGGCCGCCACGCCGATTCACGCTCAGACCCGAGTGAAAGCCCCGCCCGGCGCCTCGGCGAAGCGTCCTCAGGTGGCGTCAAATGCGGATACCACGCCCAGGAGAAGTATCTGAAGGAAACTAAGCGCCAGGCGGGCTCGCGCACGCTTCGGATGCGTAAATGATGGAACTGCTCCGCCGAACTGGCCTCGCCGGCGCCCGAGCCGCGCGCCGTGCCGTGCGCCGCGCCGGCGCCGAGCCGTGCGCCGTGCCGGCGCCGCGCCGCCGCCGCGTCCGGCGCGTGCCATTCGGCCCGCGCAGTCGGGCGCCTCGCACCTATGCGCACCTGCGCATATGACGAACACTCAACTGCATGGACGAGGTCTACAAGCTCCAGGCAGACGTGCTCAAGACTCTCTCGAATCCGAGGCGGCTCGAGATCATCCACCTCCTCGCCGAAGGTCCGCGGGAGGTGAGCCGGATCGCGGAGGAGATGGGCATCAGCCAGCCGAACGTCTCCCAGCACCTGGCGCTGATGCGCGCGGCGGGAGTCGTCGAGGCGGAGCGTGACGGACGCGAGGTCCGCTATCGCCTGAGCGACCCGGAAATCATCTGCGCTTGCGAGACCATGCGCGGCGTCCTGGTCCGGAGGCTCGCCCGCATTTCCGCCGCCGCTATCAAGACACCGAGCGAGGTCGTCGCGGAACGCGCGGCCGCCGTGACCACATCACCCGCTTCCAATTCTCAAGCTAGCTGAGGCTGCCCTCGATGGACGAAACCGTCTCGATAGTTCTCTTCTCCGGAACTGACGACAAGCTCCAGGCAGCAGCCGTCCTGACCGCAGGTGCGGCGGCGCTCGGTCGGCCGGTGAAGATCCTCCTCCAGTACTGGGCGCTCGAGGCTTTCCGGGCGGATCGAGTCAAGGCCGATCACGGTCTCGCAGCGGAAGCCGGGGCGGCGGGCAAGGCGGCAATGGATGCGGCCGCGGCGGCCGGCGGCGCGCACTGGTCCGACACGATGCGAATGGCCAAGGAACTCGGCGAGGTCGACATCCAGGCCTGCTCGGCCTCAATGGACATTCTCAAGCTCAAGGCCGACGACCTCGACCCCTTGGTCGACGGAGTCGAAGGAGTCGCGGCCTTCTACGTCAACGCCGGCGAAGGCCAGATCATCTTCATCTAGGTCATGCGAGGGCGGACCCGAGCACAAACAAGGAGCAGCAAGTGAGCAACCTCGACATAAAGCTCAAGGTCGACGCCAGTGGGCTCTCCTGCCCGCTGCCGATCCTCAAGGCCTCTCAGGGGATCAAGACGGTGGGGTCCGGCGAACTAATGGAAATCATCGCCACGGATCCGGGATCGGTGAAGGACATGGAGGCCTGGGCCAAGTCCACCGGGCACACCCTCGTCGAACAAAGCGCCGAAGCCGGCAAGTTCCGCTTCGTGCTGCGCCACAAGTAGCCGGAAGGATAGACACATGCCAGAAGTGGCCGCGGACAAGCCGAAGAAGCTCGTGATCATCTGCTACAGCGGCGAACTCGAGAAGACGTGGGCGACCATGATCCTAGCCTCGACCGCCGGAGCGATGGAGATGGAGACCACCGTCTTCGTGACCTTCTGGGGCCTGCAGACGTTCGTGAAGGACAAGAAGCGCATCACCGGTGAGAACTGGATGCAGAAGATGATGTCCTTCATGCAGCGGCCGGGCGTGAGCCACCGCAAGCTGAGCAAGATGAACTTCATGGGTATGGGCCCGTGGATGATGTTCAAGCTCGCCAAGAAGTACAACGTCGCGAGCCCCAAGGACCTGCTCGAGATGGCTCAGATGGTCGGCGTCAACTTCGTGCCTTGCCAGATGACCATGGACATGTTCGGCATCAAGCGCGAGGACCTGATCGACGGCATGGGCGAACCGGCCGGCGCTGCCACCGCCCTCCAGCTCATGACCGACGCCGACTCGACGCTCTTCATCTAGGGAGTCCAAATGATGGCCAGCTTCTTTTCTCGCAAGAAGACTCCGACCGCCGAAACTCGCGGGGTGGTCGTCTTCTCGTCCCCGACGTGCGTATGGTGCACACGTGCCAAGGCCTACCTCGCGGGCAAAGGAGTCTCGTATAGCGAAGTCGACGTGAGTCGCGACCACGCTGCCGCCCGCGACCTCGTCCGCCGGACGGGCCAGATGGGCGTGCCGGTCATAGAGATAGGCGGACGCTATATCGTGGGCTTCGACCAGAACCAAATCGACGGGGCACTCGGTCTCCAGGCCCTCTAGGCTCGCTCGCCGACCGGGCCTCGACCCCGTCGCGACGGAGATTGCCTTGTCGTTCTTTCGCCGAAACACGCCTGAGATCGGCATCGACGAATTTGAAGCACTGAGGCGCGGCGGCGGCGTCAGCCTCATCGACGTCAGGGAGGAGTGGGAGTACCGCCGTGGCCGCATCCCGGGCGCTCAGAATGTGCCCCTCTCACAGCTCCAGTCGCGTAGTGCAGACCTGCCCCGGGACAAGCGGCTCATGGTGATCTGCGAGTCGGGCAGCCGCTCCCTGGCCGCGGCCGATTTCCTGCTCCGAAGCGGATTCGTCGGAGCAGTCTCGGTCAGAGGCGGCACGAGCGCATGGGCTCGTGCCAACGGTCCGCTTGAACGGGACCGGCCGTGACCGCGGATGAACGGCGCCTGGCATGGGACGAACGCCATCGTGCGGGCGACTTCGAGGGGCAGGGCCCCAACCCAACCCTTGTCGACGCAACGTCGCAATTGGTGCCGGGGCGTGCGCTGGAACTCGCGGCCGGTAGTGGCACCAACGCCGTCTGGCTGGCGAGCCGTGGCTGGCGCACCACCGCCGTGGATTGGTCGGCCATCGGTCTGGCTAACGGCCGGGCCAAGGCCGAAGCAGCCGGTGCGGACGTTGATTGGCAGCAGCGCGATCTCTCGTTATGGCTCCCTCCGGTCCGAGCCTTCGATCTGGTCGTCATCGTCTACCTGCACCTGCCGCCAGATGAACGTCGACCCGTCTACGCCGGCGCCGTAGCCGCGGTGGCCCCCGGCGGACGTCTCGTGATAGTCGGCCACCACCCGCTCAACGCCACCGAAGGCATCGGTGGCCCGCCCGACCCGTCGCGACTGTTCACGGCCGAAGAGATTGCACGGGAGTTCCGAGCCGCCGACCCGGGCCTAGTCGTCGAGCGCGCCGAAGTCGTGCGGCGGGTCGCGCCGCCGGATCGGGCCCCCATCGACGCGCTTCTGGTCGTCCGTCGGCCACCGGCTCCCGGGGAGTGGACGTAGACGTGGATGGGCGCAAATTGCCCGATCTGGGTGGCCGAGGCGAGGGTTGGGTCTTGATCCAGCTCGTCATCTTCGCCGCCATCGCCGCGGCAGGCACCCTCGGGCCGGCGTGGAGTGGCGGCCTCCGCGTTGGCGGACTCGCGCTGGCCGCCGCCCTGATCGCCGCCGGTGGGGCGCTCGCGACCCGCGGCGTCCTGGACCTGCGCGAGAATCTAACCCCGTTCCCCAAGCCGCTGGCGGATGGGCGCCTCGTGGATACCGGGTCTTACGGCCTCGTTCGGCATCCGATCTACGGCGGTTTGATCCTGGCGGCGCTGGGTTGGGGCTTCGCCACGGCGTCCCTGGCCGCCATCGCCGGGGCGCTGGTGCTGGCCGTATTCTTCGACCTCAAATCGAGACGCGAGGAGGTCTGGCTGGCCGATCGCTACGACGGCTACGCAGCCTATCGCTCTCGCACGCGGAAGCTCTTGCCCTGGCTGTACTAGCGGTTTTTCTGGACGAGCGTCCTGCCCGACGATTGCCAGGCGTTCATGCCGCCGTCGAGGTTCCAGATATGCTCGTAGCCGAGGTCGAGCAGGGTTTGCGCCGCGATCGCGCTCTCTGCTCCACTGCGGCAATACACGAGAATCCCGGCCGATTTGCTCGTCGGCAGTTCGGCGGCGCGCGCCGGGAGCTGGTCGTAGGGGATGTAGAGATCGGTGCCCTCGATCTCGCCGATATAGGGCGTCTTCACGTTGAGGAACGTAAAGTCCTTGTGAACGAGCATCTCCGTCAGCCGGTCGGGCGTGACGTTGGTCCATGTTCCGCCCTGCCCTTGCACGACGGTCTGGCCGGTGGGACCGGATCCGGAGCCGGATAGGACCACGACCACGAGGAGAGCGACGACCGCGAAGGCGATAGCACCACCCGCGAGGGCGATGTACGTCTTTGGACGGGACTTCGATTGGCTTGCCTTGGGCCCGCCGGTCTTCTGTGGTGAGTTCCGGCTCATGAGCCGGTTCCTCCCGTAGCTCGCAGCCTGAGGGCGAAGAGGGCGATGGGGCGATACAGAACGTGGGCGAACTTGCCGAATGGCACCAGCAGCACGAGCGCCATCGCAACGCCCACGTGCAGGAGGAACATCGGATATCCCCAAGCCGGGGCGGAAGGCATATACAGCGCCAGCTCGAGGACGAACCCCGTAACGCCGGCCACCCACAGCATCCCAAGGAATGTCCAATCGGAGGTCGTGGAGTGGGCGCTGGATCTATCGCTCTTTCGCAGCCGGCGGATTATCAGGACCGTGGTCCCGTAGATCAGCGCGGCTCCCGCAAGCGTACCGAGCAGCCGAACGGGGTACCAGATCGGAACCGGAGTTCCCGTCGCCTTGATGCCGGCCAGTTCCAGGCCGTAGTCGAGCATCGTGGCGCCGAGAAGACCCAAGAAGCCCCACATCGTCGCGAAGTGGATGAACCACCGAGCGCGATACCAGGGCTGCGACTCGGGCATCGATTCGGTCGCGTCCGCGCAGTCCTTGCGGAAGCGCGTTTGAGCCATCGATTCGGTCCCGATCGCGTAGACGGCAGCCCCGGCGGCCGTCCTCACAGTCGGTCTGGCGCCGCCGGTCGCGCCTCGGGCGACGTGGCGGACCATCTCGATCACACCCACCAGCGCCGCGAGCCCCATGGCGATCATGACCACCAGGCCCATGACGTGGATGAAATCCGTAGGAACGAAGGCGAAGAATGCCAGCGTCGAGCCATCCACGGGGCGATGGACCGAATACATGAAGCCGGCCAGCACCGCCACCAGGGCCACGACAAAGACTGCGGCGAACGTCCGGGAGGTGGCGAGCAGATACGCCAGCCTGGTGCGGTCGTAGCTGGCCACGGCATAACGACGCGCAGCGGCCATGAACGAGGCCGGATCGGCGTTAGTGGGGCAGGACTCGGTGCACTCCGCGCAGCCGTAACAGGACCACAGCTCGGGGCTGGCGAGGAGCTTGTCGCGCAGGCCCAACTGGGCGTAGCGGGACATCCGCCGCGGGAACGAAGCGCCGTCCACCGACAGTGGGCAGATTGCTGAGCAGACGCCGCAGTTGAAGCAGGCCGAGATGTCGGTGGCACCCAAGCGCCGCAGCTCGGGGTACAGGTTGTGGTCGACTCGAGCGGTCATGCCCGCGTCTCCTTCTGCACGGCCTGATATCGGAAGTAGCCTTCGGCCGTGACTTCCTTGACCTCGCGCACGAACCCGTAACGGCGCATGCCCATCACCCAATACATGGCCTCGTGGGCAGGTCGTCCGATGGCAGCCGCGATCTCCGGCACCGTCCTTGGTCCGCCGGCGAGTACCTCGAGGATCCGGCTGCGCATGAACGGCTCCTCGCGGACGATCTCGCGGGTTTCGCGGTTCTGGGCGTTCATACCGCCGCCTCCTGGAGCAGCCCGTCGATCTGGGCGGTGATCTGGGCGTCGGTATAGCCGCGCAGGTCGATGGCATTCTCCGAGCAGATCGGCACGCAACCGCCGCAGCCTTTGCAGCCGGCCTCGCTTATCGAGGCGACCTCGCGGCCGTTTAGTGAGAGCTTCTCGATCGCGCCGTAGGGGCACGCGTTCTCGCACTTGCCGCACCACGTGCACCTGTCGGGGTCCACAGTCGCAACCAGCGGATCCAGCTCCGCTACGCCCTTCTTGAGGACCGAGGCACTCTGGGTGACGGCCGCTAGCCCCGAAGCCACGCTCTCCGCCGAGTTCTTGGGGCCCTGGCAGGCGCCGGCGATCAGCACGCCATCGACGACCGTCTCGACCGGCCGGAGCTTGGGGTGTATCTCGTTGAAGAAGCCGTCGCGGCCCAGCGGCAGTTTGAGTGTGCCGACGAGCTCTTCGTTGTGGCGGGGCACCATGCCGGTCACCAGAACCACGAGATCCACTGGGATCTCCAGTTCCTCGTCGCCGGAGAGCAGGTCGCGCACCGTCACCGCCAGCCCGCCCGACTTCTCGCGGGCTACGACGGGAGGAGCGTCGTCGGGGTACTTCACGTAGACGGCGCCTTCCTTGCGCGCCTCCGTGTAGAGCAACTCGAAGAAGCCGTAGGTGCGGATGTCGCGGTAGAGGTGGTACTGGCGGATCTTCGGGTCCAGGCCGGAAACGCGAATCGACGCGTGAGCGGTGGCGGTGCAGCAATATCGTGAGCAGTATTCGTTGCCGTCGGGCTGGCGGCTCCCGACGCAATAGACGTAGGCGATGCTCCGGACGGGCTTGCCGCCGTAACGGAGAGCGCCGCCCGCCGCACCATCGATCAGGGTCTTGAATTCGGGCAGAGTCACGACGCCATCAAGCCCGGAGCCGAACTCGCCCTCGGCCGGCTCGTAGGCGTCGAAGCCGGTGGCAACGATGATCGATCCGACCGCCACGATGATGGTCTCGGGCGGGTCGGCGGAGACCCGGATTCCCACCTCGTAGTTGCCGAAGCTGCCGGCCTTGCTTACGACCTCGGCTCCCGCGAAGACCTTGATTGCCGGCCGCTTCTCGATCTCGGCGACGAGTTTGGCGATGAGCTCGCCGCCATCGCGCTGATGCGGATACATCGGCCCGAATTGGCCCACCCAGCCGCCGAGCGCCGACGCGCGCTCCACGAGGAAGACGCCCAGGCCGATATCTGCCAGCCCTATGGCGGCGCGAAGGCCTGCTACCCCGCCGCCGATGATCAGCGCTTTCTGGGTCGTCTCGACAACCAGAGGCTCGAGGGCCTCGCTCAGGCGGGTGCGGGCAATGACTCCCCGCACCAGCCCGATGGCCTTTCGCGTGGCACCGATAGGGTCGTCGGTGTGCGTCCAGGAGCACTGCTCGCGGATGTTGGCCTGGTTGTACTCGTAGGGATTCAACCCGGCGCGCCGGGCCACGCCCCGGAATGTCACAACGTGGAGCTTCGGCGAGCACGACGCGACGACGAGCCCGTCGAGATTCTGCTCGGCGATGTCGTGCTCCATCTCCTGCTGGCCGGCGTCCGAGCAGGCGAACATCATGTGCTTGGCGACCACGACTCCCGGCTGGCCCTTGACCGCGTCGACCACGGCCTGGACATCCACGTAGTCCGAGATGTTGCCGCCGCAATGGCAGACGTAAACCCCGATGCGGCGCTCATGGCGTTCGCTCGGGCGGCCCATGCCTTCGTTGACGCCTCCAGGCGCTTGCTCACGCACGTCTGAGTGCGCTCGCGGCGCGTCCTCGGCGCCGCCTCGGCTTGGGCTCGCCGGAGCGAACGCTTCTCGCTCTTCGGCGCTCATGCCGGTACCTTGAGGCCTTCGAGGTGGGCGGCGACCTGCGCCACGGCGGCGCCGGCGTGCACGATCGAGTCGGCGATGTCCTTGGCTCCGGAGGCGGTGCCGGCGACAAAGACGCCCGGGATGCTGGTCTTGCCCGGGTCCATGTCTTCATCCGGCTCGGCGACATAGTGATAGTCGTCAAGCGCCAGGGTTTCGCCGGAGAAGAGGCGCTCCACCTCGCGGTTGGGCTGGACGCCGATGGCCAGGACGACCATGTCGTACTCGGCCTCGACGATCGCCCCGCCGTGCTCTATGTCCTCGTACCGGAGGATCAGATTGCCGTCGGGCTTTTCGGCGACTCGGGCGACGCGGCCCTTGATGTAGGTAGCGCCCATGGCTTTCGCGCCTTCGTAGAACTCGTCGTAGCGCTTGCCGGGCGCTCGTATGTCCATGT
>CAZRUC010000033.1:0-13309 GCA_964603175.1 uncultured Anaerolineaceae bacterium | reverse complement strand
GGTCGGACACGAGCTCGGAGTTGACCACTCCCCGAAGAACGGCCGCGGCCACGTCAAGCGCTGCCTGGTCCGTGACGCGCAGCCCGCCTTCGAATCGGCTGGGCACTCCGAGGCGCTGCAGCCATTCGGTGATCCGCTTGCCGCCGCCGTGGACCAACACTACGGGACGTTTGCGCGCGACCTCGGCGACCTCGTCGAGGACGTGCGCCTGGTCGGCGAGAGTCGTTCCGCCGAGCTTGAGGACGAGCACTTCGCTCACGTCGTGTACTCCGCGTTCTCGATGACGTAACCCTCGGTCAGATCGCAGCCGAATGCCTCGCCGCTGCCGCCGCCAAGGCCCAGGTCCAGGCGGATCAGCACCTCGGGGGCTTCCATCGTCCCCCGGACCGCCCCGCGATCGAAGGTCAGGGGCGCGCCGGCGAAGACCAGCGTTCCCGCGATGGCAATCCTCAACCGATCGATCTCCAGCTTGGGTGGCCGGCCGGCACGCGCCACCGCCTCGAGATGGGGAAGGCCGCTGGCTTCCAGCAGGGCCTCGTCGGGGAGTCGGGTATTACCCGCAGCGCTGGCGACGCGGCCCCAGTTTGGATCGCGGCCGTGGATCGCGGCCTTCAGCAAGCTGCTGCTGACCACGCTGCGGGCGACGGCCCGGGCGTCGGCGTCGTCCGCGGCACCGCTGACCTGGCACGTGATGAGCGTCGAGGCGCCCTCGCCGTCCGCCGCCTGTGTGCGTGCCAACGACCTGGCCACCGCCTCGATCGCCCCACTGAGAATCTCCGACTCGACGCCGGCAGGCCCGACGGGTCGCGCCGGGGAGGCGCCGGAGGCGAGCAGGAAGACTGTGTCGTTGGTGCTCGTGTCGCCGTCTACGGTGAGCTGGTTCCAGGTTCGCTGGACAATTGGCGAGAGGAGCGAGTGGAGCGTGGCGGGAGAGGCGCTCGCATCGGTCAGAATCACGGCGAGCATCGTGGCCATGCGCGGGTGGATCATCCCCACGCCCTTGGCGATACCCGAAACCGTGACCGTGACCGGCTCGCCGTTCTGCCCCGGGAGTTGCACCGAGGTAGTCGCGAGCTTGACGACCGTGTCGGTGGTCATGATCGCTCGGGCCAGAGCTTCGAGACCCTCGTCGGTCGCGGCCAGCTGGGGCACGAGCCGATCAAGGCCGGCCACGACCTGTGGAACGGGCAACCGAACGCCGATGACACCCGTGGATAGGGCGAGCGTGCGCTCCGGAACGGTGCCCAGCGCCGTGGCTACGGCCCGACCCAGCGTGGCCTGGTCCGCCTCACCCTCGGGACCCGTTGCGGCGTTGGCGGAACCGGATGTCGCCACGATCGCGTCCACCCAGCCGAACCGACCGCCGCCCGACGTCTCCGTCGCGGCAAGGTGTGCCCGCGAAAGGCGAATGGGTGCAGCAGTGACCGCGTTGCTCGTGAATACGGCCGCGACTGCCGCCGGGGCTCCCAACACCGCGACGAGGCCCAAATCGGGTCGACCGGAGGGCTTGATCCCCGCTGCGATCGCACCAGCTCGAAAGCCGGCCGGCATCGAAGCGTGCGCGCGTGTTGACGGTAGCGTGGTCGGGAGGGCCGCGAGCTCTATGGGAGCGGCGCCGGATGCGGGCTTCATCTTCCTCCTGCCGGCTAGGGAGCGATCGGATACTGCTCGAGCCCTGCCGTCTCGGGCAGGCCGAACAGGATGTTGAGCACCTGGACCGCCTGGCCGGAAGCGCCCTTGACCAGGTTGTCGATCGCGCCGATGGCGAGGATCCGGCCGCTGCGAGGATCCACGCGGCACCAAACCCGGCACAAATTGCTGCCGAGGACGTGTTTCGTGGCCGGCGCGTCGGCGACCACCTGGACGAACGGCTCGTTTCCGTACGCTTCCCGGTAAAGCGCGTCGAGCTGCTCCTGGGTCACGGACCGGGTGGGTCGGACGTGGCAGCTGGACAGGATCCCCCGGGTCATCGGGATCAGATGCGGCAGGAAATCGACGGTAGCGACGCCAGGGTTTGCTTCCCGGTCGGCCAGAGGGCCCCGAGCGCCCTGCTCCTGGAGCTCCTGCTCCATCTCGGCCGTATGGCGGTGGGTGAACATGCCGTAGGCCTTGACACTCTCGTTGACCTCGGAGAACAGCAGGTCCTGTTTCGCTTCGCGGCCGGCACCGGAGACACCGCTCTTCGCGTCCACCGCCAAATCGCCGATGAGCCCCGCCCGCGCCAGAGGCGCGAGGGCGAGGATTGTCGCCGTGGGGTAGCAGCCGGGCATGCCCAGGATCGTGATGGGCCGCTGAGCGGCTTCGCGAATCTCTTCCCGATGCAACTCCGGCAGGCCGTAGACGGCCTGCGCAAGCAGCTCGGGCGCGGGGTGGTCGAGCTTGTACCAGCGCGGATAGTCCGCCGGATCGTGGAGGCGGAAGTCGGGCCCGATGTCGATGAGCGCGGAACCCTTGGAGACGATTTCCGCGGCCATTCCTGCGGCCACGCCGTGGGGCAGGGCAGTGAAGATTGCATCCGCCTCCGGCATGGCCTGGTCGATCACGAGGCCGCTGGCCGACAGGTGGGGATGCGAGAGCGCGATCGGCTGGTTCTCGCGGTTCCGACCGTGGAGGCCCACGAGACGAACGTTCGGGTGTCCCAGGAGCAGCCGGACCAGCTCGCCGCCCGCATAGCCGGCCGCGCCGACGATTCCGACGGTCACGGTGGGCGAGCCGCCGCGAGACCGGACTGCCGCGGGCCCAAAACCAGGCTTGGATTGGATGGCGCTCATGGTCGCAGGAGTATACATGTCAGTGAATAGTCATGCAAGACGCACGACCGGACCGCGGTCTCCCAATTGAGGCGTTGCCACGTCAAACGTAGCCTGCGGCGACCATGATCACCCACGCAACCATGAACCAATGGAGCAGCCAGCCCCACAGAAACGAATTCGTGCGCCATGCCAGGATGCCCAACAACGGGCCGCCCAGCACCGTAGACAGTTGCTCCAGCTCCGGCTTCCCGATGTGCATAAGAGCGAAAGGAACGGCCTGAAGCAAGATCGCGTCGGTGCCGTATTTGCGTCCGAGGGTCGAGAGGGTCCAGCCGCGAAAGAAGAACTCCCAGGCAAACATGTCGATGCCTGAGTCGATGGCCAGTCGCATTGCGGAGCGGCCATCGGCCATTTGCGAGTAGTACGCGTGGAAGTCGGTCAGCCGGCTCACGTACCAGATCGCCACGGCCATCACCGGAATGGCGACGATCACGACTGGCAGGCCCAGGCGCCAGTTCCCGCCCCGCAAGCCAAATCGCCGGGGATCCTCGCGCCAGCCCAGAACGATGATCGCCAGGGGGATCAGGAACTCCAGGAAGAAGTGATCGTATTCGTCCTGAACGAAATGGTTGTTGAATGCGATCAGCAGGATCGTCGTGCCGACGACGACTAATTGCAGGATGCGGGTGTCGAACTCGAGGCCCAGCAGGCGCCACGTCCCAGCGCGCCCATCTCCATCAGCCGCGCTCTGCGGAGGATCGCCGACTCGCGACGAACTCAGGGCACGTGGAAGAGGCATTCCGTAACGTCCCCGTAGTCGGCGCATAGGACGCGTTGTCTGGCAGCCCAGAGAGCATCGGAAACGCCCGGAGGCGGCGCGTCGTCCGCGGGCAGCACGTACCAGCGTACGCCTTGAGCGTAGAGGTCGCCGTGGTTGGCAGGGCCTCCGCCGGGTTGGGTGATGAGCGTGATGGCGTGGGATCGCATCAGATAGAGGGCGGATTCGCGGCCGCCAACCCGTGCGCCGTCGGGGACCGCGTTGGCGAACCGAGCCTGGATATCCGGCAGGTTGTACGTGGCCTCACGGGCCCACGACCCGTACAAGGCGAGGCCCGGAACGGCTGCCCCGGCCGCGAGTGCGATTACGAGTACGGCAGAAGCCCAACGCCGGATCGAAGGCCGGCCTCCGATGCGCCGCTCGCCGAGCCACTGTCCGACTGCATGAAATCCCAGTCCCGAGAGAATGGCCAACGGCGGGACGAGCGGCAAGACGTAGCGGTTCGGTCGATACGAGGCGATCAGCAGGATGCCAAAGCCCAGGGCAAGCCAGCCGATCGCAACGACGGCGAGCCTCGTCTGGGAGCGGCTCAGCCGGTGGCGGAAGATGGCCACCGAAGCCAGTCCGCCCACGCCCAGCAACAACACCGGACCGAGCAGCCTGCCGTAAAGGTGGTCGTTGTCGCCACTCACGTAGTGCCAGGCGGATCTCAGCATGTCGAAGGGCGCGAGGTTCAGGTTTTCCGGGGCCCAGATCCTCAGGTCCAGCGCTACTGCGTCACGGTTCGGTAGCCATATCACGGCGGCCCACACCAGGCCGGCGAGTGCGATCGCGGCCACTGCTCCCGCGCTCCATCGTCGGGCCTCGCTATCGTGTCGCCCGATGCCAAAGGCGACGGCAACGAGGATCCCGGCCACCGCGAACCCGGCCGAGGGCTTGGCTCCGATCGCAAGGGCATAGCAGACACCCGAGAGCGCGCCCCAGCGCAACGTCAACCGATCGTCCCGAGCGAGGACCGCTGTCCCGAGCATGAGGCCCAGCACAACCATGTCCTCGAGGAAAGCCAGGCGACCATAGAAGAGGACCAGCCCGCTGGTAGCGAACGCCAGGCCGGCGAAAAGAGCAGCTCCGCGACCAACCGCCCCACGGAGGCTCCAGACCAGGGCGGCCGCCGCGAGTGAAGCGCATGCGATCGTCACCAATCTGGCCTGAACGATCCCGACGCCGACCAGCTGGAACCAGAGCGCCTCGATGAGGCTGAACGGCAGGTTCACGAGATAGAGGTTCCACTCGTCGGTGCTCCATCGTCCGAGCTGGACGAAGTTCCGAGCGTTGACGTTGTTGAATGCCTCGTCTGTAAAGGGAGAGCTGCTGAAGGTCACGTGGCTTGGCGGATCGGCCGCCACGAAGACCACCAGCAGCACGAGCAAACCCAACCCGACGCCGATGGCCTCGAGCGGCAATCGCCGGGAGCCCCGCACTGTCCCGCGCGGCCGGGACTGCCGGCTCACTTCTGGAGCTGCGGGATGTTGTGCCATAGGACTCCATAGGTCACGGACGCGATGCTGGCCACGACCAGGAACCGCTCCAAAGGGCCCCTCCAGCGGCTCGACCCCATCGCCACGAGAGCAACGAGGAAGGGCGTGAAATCGAGCGAGTACCGGAAGCCGTATTGGATGTACCCGCCGCCGTAGTAGAGGAATACGGGGATCGCAACCAGCCCGGCGGCGATCCACAAAAGCTGTGCGCTGCGCTCCCGGAAGCCGGCCCACAGGGTGGTCAGCAGGGCCGGCGACACCAGCAGCATCGACAGGCCGTAGGGATTGGCCGTCAGGTATGGGAACTTCGGCATCGTGTCGAACGGCGCCAGCACGGCCAGGCGGAAGTTCTCGGGAATCTGTACGACCGAGAACAGCCCGAGTGCCCGTCTGGCGTCGAGGCCCGGCTGGGGCAGATAGGAGATGGCATAGCCCGCCTGCGCCGGGGATCCGAACCGCACCCAGTTGAACCATCCGTAGATGGCGATGGCCACGCCGAGGGGGATCGCGAACGCGAGAGCAGCTCCAGCGAGCGGCCGGATAGCGTCACGTCTGTTCCACAGAACGGCGATGCCGAACGGGATCGCAGCCAGAGCCGTCGTGGGTCGTGCCAGGAACGAGAAGGCGAGGCAAACGCCGAGTACCGCCGGCCGCCGCCTGCCTGCCCACTCGATGAGGAACAGGGTCAGGGCGAGGAACGATTCGGCGTGGGCCAGGAAGTAGAAGTTGCCGTCGACAGTTATGTAGAACAGGAGCGTGCCGAAGGCGACGAAGCCGGCGACCCAGTACGCGGCGGAGCCTCGGGCCCCATAAGCGCGAGCCAGCGGAAGGGCCAGGACTGCCGCGGGAATACCGACCGCGAGGTCGACGATCGGGCCCGCAAGGTTCTGCAGAATATGCAGAAGGGCAAACGGCAGATACGGCAAGAGCTGAAGCGGCCCGACGGCGACGTAGTATCGGCCCCCCATTTCGACCGAATCCACTGTCCCCTTGAACGTGTCAGAGTCGAGGCGGCCGTTCAGCACCTGCTCCGCCAGGGTCATCATCCGGTCGGTCGGAATGCGGTGCCCGTGGATCGAGGCGTAAACGGCGCCCACGTAGACCGCGACGACGCCGACGCAGAAGAGAAGGTCGCCTCGAGACAGACGACTCCAGAGCCTTTGGTTGGGGGCTTCGGCCGACGGCATTCGGCGAAGTATATGCGCGCAGGTCGGGGCTCCGGCGGCTCAAACTCAGCGCCTAGCCGAGGTGAACCTAGTCGGTCAGGAAGTCACGCAGCGGTCCGGTCACGACGACTTCGGCCGATTCTTCGGCCGGCGGCGCCCCCGGCTCGCCCGCGCCCGGTCGCCGAATGAGGTAACGGTGGCTGATCCGGGCCACCCCGGAAGCGATCTGAGCGCTGACCGTGCAGTACTTCGTCGCCGACAACTCGATGGACCGACGCACTGCCTCCGTCTCGACGTTTCCTTCGACGACGTGAACGACGGTTATGTCCGTGAAGACGTTGGGTGCCTTCTCGCGCTGGGTGCCCGATACCTCGGTGGAGTAGCGGTCGTAGGCCTGGCGCTTCTTGGCCAGGATCTCCACAACGTCCATCGCCGTGCATGACGCCAGGGCTACGAGTTGGAACTCCGTCGGTCGCGGGCCGGTGTTGCCCGTCCCATTGTCGATGACCACGTCGTGGCCCGAGCCGGTCGATGCCACGAAGCGCAGTCCGCCGTCGTGGCGCAATGAAACGTGCTTCTCGCCCATGCTTTCTCCCGATTCAGCGATTGCCCGGCGCGGCCGGCGCGATTGAGGGTACTTCGGCCGAGCCATCGGCGCGTTCTTCGCCCTCGAGCGCCGCCAGGAATTGCTCGTGGTAGAGGCGGGCATATACACCATCGAGGGCCAGAAGCTCGGAATGCGTCCCACGCTCCACGATGTGGCCGCGTTCATAGACCAGGATCAGGTCTGCCCGCAGGATCGTGGAAAGGCGGTGGGCGATTGCGATCGTGGTTCGACCAGCTTCTAGGCCCTCGAGGGCTTGCTGGATCAGCCGCTCCGAGACCGTGTCGAGCGCGGAAGTGGCTTCGTCGAGGATGAGGACGCGCGGGTCCTTGAGCAGCACTCGGGCGATGGCGATGCGCTGCTTCTCGCCGCCGGACAGCTTGTAGCCGCGCTCTCCCACGAGCGTGTCGTAACCCTCGGGCAGCTCCATGACGCGGTCGTGGATCGCCGCCGCGCGTGCCGCAATCTCCAACTCGGCGTCGGTGGCGTCGGGCCGGGCGTAACGCAGGTTGTCGCGGACCGAGCTGTGGAAGAGGTAGGTCTCCTGTGTGACGAAGCCAACGACCTGCCCGATCGAAGCCAGCGAGATCTTCCGGACGTCCAGGCCGTCGATCTCGACGGCGCCTGAGTCCACGTCATACAGGCGCGGCACCAGATAGGTCGTGGTCGTTTTCCCTGCCCCAGAAGGGCCTACCAGCGCCACGAGCTGACCCGGCCTGACCTCGAAGTCGATCCCTTCCAGGGCAAAGGCGTGTGGTCCGTCGGTCTGTGAATCCGCCGGCACGGACTCCGCCGCCAGCTCCGCGGCCTTGCTCGGGTAGCGGAACCAGACGTCGCGGAAACGGACTCCGCCGTGAGTCGCCGCCGGGTCGAGGGCCACCGCATCCGGCGCGTCGGCGATCTCCGGCTTCATCTCGAGGTACTCGAATATGCGGTCGAATAGCGCCAGCGCTCCCTGCAGCTCGACCTGGACGTTGAGCAGCTGGCCCAGCGGGAAGAAGAGCCGGCTCTGGAGCGTGGTAAAGGCCACGATGTCGCCGACCGTCGGCTTGTGGGGGTCGTTCGCGATGATCAGGTAGCCCGCCAGCAGGTACACGAACGCCGGGATGATCGACATGATCGTTCCGATCAGGGCGAAGAACCACCGGCCGACCATCGCCTGCCGCAGCTGGAGCCTGGCGACACGATTGTTGATCTCACCGAACCGATCGACCGAGGCCTGCTGTTGGCCGAATGTCTTCGAGAGCAGGATGCCGCTGACACTGAGCGTCTCCTCGGTCGCCACGGTCAGATCCGCCAGCGACTTCTGAGTCTCGGTCGAGGCCAAGCGGCGAATCTTGCCGACCCGGTTGGCCACGAACGCGAAGAACGGCAGGATGACCAGCGACAGCGCCGTGAGCCGAATGTCGATCAAGAGCATGGCGATGATCGTGCTCAAGACCACCGCAACGTTGCTCGTGACGCTGGCCGCTGTGTCGGTCACGACCGATTGGATGCCCCCCACGTCGTTGGAAAGGCGGCTCTGGATCTCGCCCGTACGCGTCTCGGTGAAGAACCGCAGCGGCATGCTTTGAAGGTGGCTGTAGAGGGCGGCGCGGAGGTCCCGCATGACGCTCTGACCCACGCGGTTGCTGAGGTAGGTCTGGCCGATGCCGATGAGGCTCGAGACGATAGGGATCGTGATCATCAGGGCCACGAAGAGGTAGAGCAGCCCAAGCTTGGATTGCCCGATGGCCACGTCGATCAGCAGCTTGAGGAGGATTGGGTTGATGACGCCGAGAAAGCTGGTGAGCACGATCGCGAACAGGACTACCAGCACTTCGGCCTTGTAGGGCACGAAGAAGCGGACGATCTTGGCGGCCGTGCGTGTGCGCGGCTCGCGCGGGATTTCCGGTAGATCCTGCTTCATCGTGGATGCGGCGTAGCGGCGGCGACCGCCGCCTGACATGCCGCCGGACATGGACATTCGCGCTCCTGTGTTGTGGGCACTGACGCTACCAGCAGACGCTGCCGACCGCCCGCGGGCCGTCGTTCGCCCTGGCTAGTGCCCCGACTCGGCGACCGGCATGCGGCCCGAAACGAGCAGGGTCGATCGACGCGACGGCAAGCCTCGCGACAGAAGATCGCCGGCCAGGCCGAGATAGAACGTGGGCCACGTGCGACCCCAAGCTCGAGCCAAATGGCCGATCGGTTCGATGGTGATGTCCACGAAACCGGCGGCCTCCATGGCTGAGCGCAGCGACTTGGGGTCGTTGCAGACACCGACTATGGGGTGAGCGTCCTCGACGGTGGCTTTGACCACGCGCTGAAGCCGGTGCCGAAGACCCGATGGAAAGTCGAGGTAGGCGGCCACGAACGGGTGGCGCCGGTTCACGGTGGTGATTACCAGGCTGCCGCCGGGCCGCAGCCATCGGGCTACATTCGCGAACGCCTGGGCCGGCCGCGCGAAGTGTTCGACCGTGAACGAGCTCAGAGCAATGTCGAAAGTGGCAGGAGGGAACGCGTCGGTTACGCCGCACACATCCACGACGGCGAACTCGTCGAGGTAGGGCATCGAACCCGGCGCCGGCTCGTGGATGTCGATCCCTACGAAACGAGCGATGTGGGCCTTGAACGGTTCCAGCGCGGACGAGCGTCCGCAGCCCGCGTCCAGCACCGCCAGCCCTTTCGCATCGTCCGGAGCGCCCGCCTCCGCCCGGTCTATCGCCTCCCGCAAGGCGATTTCGAGCTCGGTCCAGACGCTGGGCATGATTCCGCAGCGACGCAGGATCCCCTCGCGAGTAGGCATCAGCTCTTTGCGGCTCCGGTAGCGGCCGAGACAACCGCGGGGGCAGTCCGAGCAGCCGCCTCCTGGGCCTCGAGCCAGCGCTCGGCGTCTATCGCCGCACGGCAGCCTTCGCCCGCGGCGGTCACTGCCTGACGGTAGCGGTGGTCGTCCACGTCGCCGGCCACGAACACGCCCTCGATCGACGACGCGGTGGTCGCGCCGTCCACGGCCAGATAGCCCTTGTCGTCGGTTCCTAGCCACTCCCGGAAGACCTGGACGTTGGGTCGGTGGCCGATTGCCACGAAGAGCCCTTCGACCGGGAGGATCTCTTCGCCGGCCACGTCCGTCTTGCCGAGCCGCAGGGCCTCCACCTTGTCCGAACCGAGCACTTCCTCGATGGTTCGATTGAGGTGGAGTTCGATCTTGGGATGGTCGACTGCCCGCGCCTCCATGATCCTGCTGCAGCGGAACGCGTCGCGGCGGTGGACGAGGTGGACCTTGCTCGCGAATCTCGTGAGGAACAGCGCCTCTTCGAGCGCCGTATCGCCGCCGCCCACCACGGCCACTTCCTTGTTGCGGTAAAAGAAGCCGTCGCATGTAGCGCAGGCGGAGACGCCGTGACCCCTGAGCCTGGTCTCGCTATCGATGCCGAGCCAAAGAGCCGACGCACCGGTCGCGACGATCACTGCCTGGGCGCGGTATTCGGTGCCGGCAGCCCAGAGCCGGAACGGTCGGCTCGACAGGTCCACCCGGTCGACGTCCTGGTCCACGATCTTTGCGCCGAAGCGCTCCGCCTGTTTTCGGAAGAGCGCCATCAGCTCCGGCCCGCCGATTGCCTCGGGAAAGCCGGGATAGTTCTCGACGTCGCTCGTGATCATGAGCTGGCCGCCGCTCTCGAGCCCCCCGATGACCACCGGCGCCAGATCGGCGCGCGCTGCGTATATGGCCGCCGTCAGACCCGCAGGACCTGACCCGACGATCACGACCTTCGCTTCGATCGGGCGGTCCTCAGCCTCGCCGGACCGAGACTTCTGCGCATCCGGCGCGGTCTCACTCGCTGCCGGCCCGCCGAAGGAGAGCTTCAAATCGGCCAACTTCAGGGTCGGCGGTTTGGGCGTGGCGTCGTTGCTCATGGCCTCATCTTAGCATGCGGCTAATACTCCCGGGGAGTATCGGTTTGACGGCTCACCGAGCATCCGGTTCTCGGCGTGCCCGGAGGACCACGCCTGTAAAAGGTATCCGGAACTGAGCGAAGACCTCGATGGAAGCGAGGAAGCCCGCGAGCAAGAAGACGACGCCGAGGAACTCTCCCACGAAGAAGGCCCCGGTGTTGCCGAAACGATTCAGGCCGCTGGTCACGGCGGGAATGAAGCCGCCGATCGCGATCAGGATCGTGGCCGGAACACGGCTGTTGAGCCGGCCCGAGACGAGCGCGACCGCTGCCCCAGGGAGAGAAGCGGCGAGGTTGACCGTGACTGCGATCGGAGCCCGCAGAAGATTCGCAACGAGCGATGCCACAGGCTGCTCCCGGTCGAGTGAATACTCGATCAAGCGACGCTTCGGCATGAAGATGTAGGCGCTGAAGATCGCGCCCAGCGACAGGGCGAACGCCCCGGTGACGTTGAACAGAGGCGTCAGCAGGCGGAGATAGCCGGGGATCAGGTCGCCGGTGGGGATGTGGGTGATCGGATCCACGATCCAGCCGGGAGCGGGCAAAGTGGCGACGGTCATCAGTAGGGCCGAGGCGAGAGTGCCCGCCACGATCGCCCCGGCCACGAGACGTGGCCACACGTCCCCGCCCCGGAAAGTGTCGAAGGCGACTGCCCCGGCGAGGGCCACCGCAATCCCGAAGTAGAGAACCGGCGCGATGCCACTCCCGGAGTAGTGGTACTTGGCTTCGCTAAGGGCCGTGAACAAACCGGCGAGGAACAGCGATGTCGCAAGGGCATAACCGAAACGGGTCCGGCCGAGAAGCAGGATCGTGCCGAGGCCGAGCCAGCCCGCTACCCAGGTAGCCCCGATCAGGTACCAGGCCCGGTACAGCGGCTCGGACCAGCCGAAGGCTCCGCCGACGAACTCGGTGCCGGCACTGATTGCGTACCACAGCATCCCCAGAGCCCAGACGGCCTGATAGGCGCGTCGCCGTTCCCGCCACTGGTCGACCAGCAGGCCGAAGAACACGAAGCTCAGCAGTGAAGAGCAGAGCGGCAGGACGACGTTGAGGTTCACGCTGTCTCCCGATCTTCAGGCGGCGGCTTCGACGGCGCGAAACCGGTGGGCCCGGTAGCCGCAAGATAACTCGTGCCGGGGCCGCGTGGCTGCCCGGTCGCGGGCGGCAGGACTCACGTGCCTCACTGGGACGGCGAGACCACCGGCCAAAGCCGGGCCGCAGCCAACGAAGCCGCCGCGAGGGCAAGGAGCGCCGCAAGCCACACCAGGCCGGAGATCAGTTCGGCGTTGGTCTCCCGATCCTCGACGAGGCGCAAGGATCGTCCTGCAACGACCGTCCCGCTACTCCAGGCGACCGTAACCGTCGCTATCCGGATACCGGTCCGAGGCTGCCAGGTGACGAGGTTCGGGTTGGAGGGTCCGGCCGCGTCGAGCACCCCCTGTGGCGGGGCCGGACGGCCACCATCGAGAGTCGCGTCGGTGGCGAGGATCGAGTGGTTGCGATCGAACACGATCATGAACGGAGACAGGCTCGTGGCGAGGTCGACTTCACGCGTCGAATCCACGACCGACGACGGCGCCGCTCCGGCGTCCAGTCGCGCCGCCGCGTCCGTGGCCACCTGATACTGCGGGTCGTTGGCGCTGCTGCGCAGCTCCTGCTGGACTTCCACATATACCAGCCCGCACAGCACCGTCGCTAACACTGCCGTCGGCAGGAAGAAGGCCAGGGCCCGGCGGCCGATCGCTCTCAAAGGGAAGTTGACTCGATCGCGTGAACCTGCGGGATAACGTCGCGGCCCAGGGTCTCGATATTGCGCGCGTCCCAGGGCTTCGCCATGCTGAAGATGACGTGCTGGACGCCGACGGCCGCGAGCGTCCCGAACTGATCGACGACCTGGGCGGCCGACTGCCGGCCGAGGTCGACGTTCTGGAGGTTCGTCCTCTCGATCTCTTCGAAGGGTCGTCCGACCTCGGCGCAGCGCTCACGCAGCACCTCGAACTTGTGCTTCAGCTGCGTGGGTCCGCCGAAGATGTTGGTGGCATCCGCGTATTTGGCCACCAGGCGCAGGGTCTTCTGTTCGCCGCCGCCGCCGATAAGGATGCGGGGATGGGGTTTGCTCAAGGCCTGCGGTGAGTTGAGTAACCGAGCAGCCTGGTAATGCTTGCCATCGAATGCCGCCTGAGAGCCGTGTTCGCCCTGCCACATCTCGTGGCAGATCTGCAAGCACTCCTCGAGCATCTCGAAGCGTTGACCGAGGGGCGGCATCGGAAAACCAAGCCCGCGGCTTTCTTCCTCGTTCCAGGCTGCCCCGATGCCAAGGTAGGCGCGTCCGCCGCTCAGAACGTCCAGGGTAGTGGCGGCCTTCGCCCACAGCCCGGGCAGTCGGTAGTGGATACCGCCGACCATGAGCCCGAGCGTCGCGCGCTTGGAGTGGGCAGCCATGAAGCCGAGGGTGGTCCAACCTTCGAGCATCGGATCCTCGACGGGACCGACGCCTCGGATCTGATAGTGGTGATCCATGACCCACAGTGA
>CAZRUC010000032.1:0-13395 GCA_964603175.1 uncultured Anaerolineaceae bacterium | reverse complement strand
CGCCTGATGGGATCGACCCGTGGACGAGCGAGCTCTTGCCGGAGCCGGCGACGCCCGTAACGACGACAAGCACCCCGAGCGGAATGTCGACGTCGACGTTCTGCAGGTTGTGCGCCGTGGCGCCGCGGATCGGAAGCTGGCCGGTGGGCGTCCGCACCTTCGCCTTGAGGGCGGCCCGGTCCTGGAAATGGCGGCCGGTGATCGTGCCGCTGGCCCGCAGCCCTTCGACAGTGCCCTCGAAGCAGACGGTGCCGCCCGCCGCGCCGGCGCCGGGGCCGAGGTCGACGACATGATCGGCGATCGCGATCGTCTCCGGCTTGTGCTCGACCACGAGCACCGTGTTCCCCTTGTCCCGTAACTGGAGCAGCAGCTCGTTCATCCGAGCGATGTCGTGCGGGTGCAGCCCGACCGTCGGCTCGTCGAAGACGTAGGTCACGTCCGTGAGCGACGAGCCCAGGTGGCGGATCATCTTGACGCGCTGCGCCTCGCCGCCCGACAGCGTGCCCGAGGAGCGGTCGAGCGAGAGGTAGCCCAGCCCGATCTGCGCGAAAGAGTCGAGCATCTGGCGCAGCGACGCCAGCAGCGGCGCCACCGACGGTTTGTCCAGCCCGCGCACCCACTCCGCCAGGTCGCTGATCTGCATCGCACAGGCCTCGGCGATGTTGATCCCCTCGATCTTCGAGGACCGGGCAGCCTCGTTGAGACGGGTGCCGCCGCACTCGGGACAGGTGGTGAACGTCACCGCCCGCTCCACGAACGCCCGGATATGCGGCTGCAGGGCGTCCACGTCCTTGGACAGGAACGACGACTGGATCCGAAGCACCAACCCCTCGTAGGTCATGTTGATGCCTTCGATCTTCATCCTGACAGGATCGTGGTAGAGGAAGTCGTGGCGCTCCTGCTTGGTGTAATCCCGGATCGGCTTGTTCGGGTCGACGAAGCCGGATGACGTGTAGAGGCGGTAGTTCCAGCCGCCCGGGGTGTAGCCCGGGATCGTGAGCGCGCCCTCGGCGAGCGACTTCGCCTCGTCGAACAGCTGGGTCAAGTCGATGTCGTTCACCGAGCCCATGCCCTCGCAGCGCGGGCACATGCCGCCGATGATCGTGAACGAGCGCTTCAGCGCCTTCGGATTGCCCTTCTGGACAGTGACCTGACCGGACCCGCTGGCCGACGCGACGTTGAAGGAGAATGCCTGCTGGGAGCCGATGTGCGGCTGCCCGAGCCGGCTGAAGAGGATGCGTAGCATCGCGTTGACATCGGTCGCCGTGCCGACGGTCGAGCGGGCGTTGGCGCCCATCCGTTCCTGGTCGACGATGATCGCCGTCGTGAGCCCATCGAGGACGTCGACCTCCGGGCGCCCCAGTGTCGGCATGAAGCCCTGCACGAAGGCGCTGTAGGTCTCGTTGATCAGCCGCTGCGACTCCGCAGCTATGGTGGCGAACACGAGCGAGCTCTTGCCCGAGCCCGAGACGCCGGTGAACACCGTCAGCCGGCGCTTCGGGATCACGAGGCTGACGTCCTTGAGATTGTTCACCCGCGCGCCGTGCACGCGGATCAGATCGTGGCTGTCGGCAACATGCAGCGCGGGCGAGGGCATGTCCGTCCTGTCCATGACGGACATGCTAGTGCAGCGCCGGCCTGGTCACCTGTTTCGCAACGGACGACGGCATCTCCCTCAGGAGATACGTCCTAGTGGTAGTAGCCCGTCAGGTCGAAGACGAAGTCGCATCGAGCGCCCGGGACCGCGACGTACACGATGTCGAGGGTCCCGGCAGCCGCCAGCTGCAACGACACTCCGTTGGCCCGGATGTCGCCGACCGGGAAGTTGATCGTCGAGGAGCCTGGATTGGACGGGGCAGAGGGGGCGGCAAATCCGAAGCCCACGGCCGTTTGGTTTACCACGGTGAGGTTTCCCGTCGCCGCCAGCGCGCTCGCCGGGACGTTGCTGCGCGAGGCAACTCCGAAAGTGCGCGGGGTACGGCTGGTGAAGACGCCGCTGAGCCCGTTACCCGACCTCGAATCCAGCAACCGGGTGGGAGTCACAGGAACGTATGTCCACCCGCCGGCCGTGGTGAAGTAGCCCGTCACGTCGAAGATCAGGTCGGCTCGCGAGCCCGGCGTCCCGACGAAGACGGCGCTGAGTGCGCCGTTCGAATCGAGCGCCACGACCAGATTGTTGGCCCGGTTGTCGCGCAGGGGTGCGTTGACGGTCGAGCTGGTCGGGTTTGCGATCGAATCCTTACCGACGTACGCGAACCCGGTGGAGGTCTGATTGGTAAGCGTCAGGTTGCCCGTCACGGCCTGTGCGTTGGCCGGCACGACGACGTTCCCGTTGGGGTCCCATCGACCGGCTATCCCGAAGGTGCGCGGGGTCTTGCTCAGGAATGAGCCGGAGAGGCCGTTCCCGATGCGACTGTCGAGCAGCCTCAGGGGCGCTACGGCCACGTAATAGGCCCCCGACTTACCCGGAACGAAGTATCCCGTGACATCGAAGACGAGTTGGGTCGAGCGACCCGAGGCTCCGATGAAGACGGCGCTCAGCGACCCGGTGGAGTCGAGCGGCACTGTCACGCCGTTGGCTCGGTTGTCCCCCGAGGGGAAGTTGATCGTGGACGAGGTCGGATTGGATGTCGAATCGGGTCCGAGATAGACGAAGCCACCGGAGTTGGAGCCGGTAACTGTCAGGTTGCCCGTAACTGCGTCTGCGGACGACGGGACCACGACGCCGCGGCTGCCGCCAAGGTCGCCCGCGACCCCGAAGGTCCGCGGGAAGCCCGATACGAAGGCTCCGCCACGGCCGCGCCGGGATCTGGGGTCGAGTATGCGCGTGGGCTTCAGCCCCGTGATGGTGCTCTCCGGGTAGTTGGTGGGCGGTGCGGCGGGTGGCGGGGGAGGCGGGGCAGAGCCCGTGCAGTTGGGGATGGAGCCGGCGTTGATCGCCTGCGCCTCGCACTGGAAGCCGGCGTAAGAGGCCTTTCCGGACAGGTCGTTGTTGACGATGCCGTAGTTCTGGCCGATGTCCCCACCGTTGGTGCCCATGTTCTGGAACGAGTACCAGGAGATGCCGGCCACGCCGTCATTGGTTGCTATCTCGTAGGCGCGCATCAGGTACTGCTTCTGATTAGCTGCGCTGACACCGCCGCCGGCTGAAGTTGTGCTCCACCCGAACTCCGTAATCCAGATCGGCTTGGAGCCGTATGTCGCCACGGTGGATTGAGCGGAGGCGATCCAGCGCTCGAACGCGCTGCCGTCGGGCTGGCCTGACACGTACGAGTGGATGGCCAGGACGTCGAACGAGCCCCAGCCGCCGTTGTCCGCGATGCCCTTGACGTAGGTTGTGTCGAGACCTGTCGAGAGGCCGCCCAGCACGACAGTGGCGGACGGATCTTCGGCCTTGATCGCGGCGTAGGTCGCCTTCAGCAACTGCGTGTAGCGGGCCGAGTTAGTGGAAGGCATCCAGAAGCCCGAGTTGTTCTCCTCGTTCCAGATCTCCCAATAGTGAACGCGGTCCTTGTAGCGGCGGACCGTCTCCACGGCGTAGTCCACGTAGTTCTGGATGTTCCCTGGCGGGTACATGACGGCGGAATCGGCGGACGTTCCCGCGGGAGCGGTGTTGTCCCAGGGCGATCCGTAGACGAGCTTGCCGAGGACGGCTATGCCGTGCGCGCGCTCGAGCTCCACGGCCTGGTCGAACTTGGACCAGTCGTAGACGCCCGGTGAGGGCTCCACGCGCTTCCATTCGAATTCCTCACGCGCCATGCCGACGTAGGCCGCTTCCATGCTGCGAACCTGGGTCTCGGCGGCGCCCCGGCCGATCGTGTCGTGCTGGGTTATGAACGAGTTGACGCCGCGCTGGGCCGGGTTGCCGCCGGCGACCCTGACCGGCAGTCCGGCGAAATACGGCATCTGGTAGGAGGCCGTGCCTCCGCCACGCGTCACTGCCAGCAGACCGCGGACGGAGCCGCTCATGACGTTGCCCGAATCGTCTCGGCCGTTCCAGGTGGTCGACCAGACCGACCCGTTGCCTGCACTCCCGTTATAGGTTCGGGTGTGCCCGTCCTCGTCGATCAGCCTGAAGTTGAACGATCCCTGATCGGTCAGGTTCACCCGCACGGGCGACGAGCCGCCGGCGGAAGGGACGAAGATGGAGGTGTCTATCGTCGCTCCGACCGGATCGTACTGGTAGACCAGGTTGTCCAGGTAGATCGTCGAGACGACTTTGGGGTTGTTCTTGTAGATCACGATCTGGCTGAATTTGACCGGCAGGTCGAGGACCTTGTCCTGGTTGCCGCCTTGCCCTGAAATGGGAGCTGCGGATCCGATATCCACCGACATCGTCTGCCAACCCGTGAAGCTCAGGTTGCCGACCCAATAGCGAAGAACCTCTCCGGTCGCGTCGCGGACCTCGAAATAGACCACGTTCCAGCTGCCGTCGCCGTTGACATCGACCGAAACGCGCCGCGGCAAGCCCACGAAGTCGCCGGGCGTTCCGGCCCGCGTGATGCTGGCGCTCGAAGTGTTGGTCAGGTTGTAGTCCACCTTCAGCGCGCCGGATGCCTCCGTGCCCGTTGCCCCGGAAAGATGCCAGTCTGCCCCGTTGTCGAACCCGCTCCACACCGAAGAGCTTGGTCCGTAGGCGGCTGCGAGCGCTCTCGGTGCCACTCCGGGCAAGAGCGTTGTGGCCGCGAGCGCGGCGAGCGCGACGATGATGGCGAACCGGCGACGAAGCATGGGGCAGTGAACCTCCAAGGAATGGATTACGCCAGCATCGCCCATCAGCCGGTCTGGGTGAATCCCTCGTTGGTCACCGGTGGCGGGCAGGACGTCCTAACCCCGGACTACGGATTGGTACGGGGGTCCGTCTCGAAGGCTACCAGAGCCGCCAGCCCCTCTTGCAGCGTCACGCCGGCTTGCCAGCCGAGCAGTCGCGCCGCAAGGGCCGGATCGCCGACGGACCTCCGAATGTCGCCCGCTCGCGCCTCCATGCGCTCGATCAGCGGAGGCGGATCGAACTGGCGGGCGATCGTGGCCGCGAGCTCGTTGACGGACGTAGGCAGGCCCGTGCAGACGCTCGCGACCGGGCCTGCGAGCGAGGTGGCGCGATCCGCCCGCTGAGTCTACGTGTATGGCGGTCTACGTTGCGAGCCTGGCGCGCAGCCGGTGCAACGTCCGGCGAACAACTCCTATCCGAAAAAGGGGGAACGCGCGGATGCGCGCGTATGTTCGGCTGCGCGCGAAACGGCGCAGGGACAGGTAGACCGCCCGTCCGGCCGTGCTGCCCAAGGCCCAGGCTGGGAACCTCGAATCTGCCAGTCCCGCGCCGGCCAGGAATTCGGGCAGGAAGCGGGCCCGAGTGTCGGCGCCGCGGTCTTCGATCAAATCCTCGGGGCGACGGAGGAAGGATTCTTGCGGCTTGAGCTCGTCGTAGTGGGCATGCCAGCCGATGGCCCGCTCCCGAGGATCCCAGCGTGCAATTCGATCTCGAAAGACCTTCTGCTCGCCGTGTGGTTGGGACCGAATGGGGTAATGCTTGAGTTCGAACTTGTATGGAAAGACGCGGCGGCCCGGGAATCGCGCTTCATGGCCGCCCTCGCTGACGAGATCTACCGGGCCGCCATTCTTCCAGGCCTTGATCTGCAGGAGCAGGCCCGCGCTACGGCCGAACTCGAAATGGCGAAAGTAGGATTCGAAGTCGCCACCGGGCGCGAACCCATTGTCGATGGGTCGGAAATTGAGAACGGTGTGGTCCACGGCCGAGAATCCCGCCTGATCGACCCTCCACAACGCCTCGCGGAGCCCGAGTTCGAGCCATGGTCCGCAGCGCACCTCGTCGGCATCGTGGTGGATGCACCAGTCGGCCTCGAGGCCCGCCGCGACGACCTGGACCCGCCGCAGGAGCGATCGCCATTCATAGCGGTCGGTGGGGGCATCGGGGAACCGCTCGAGGCCCACAAGACCGCGACCCCGGAACTGTTCCGCGATCGCGTAGGTCCGGTCGTTCGACCAGTTGTCGATGAGGTAAACCTCGATCCCGCCGGCCACGAGCTTGTCGATGGCTGGCCCGATGATGTCCTCTTCGTTGTACGCGGTCATGATCGCCACGACTCGGAAGCGACTTGGGGCGGGGCTCGCATCTGGTAGGGCTCGGTCCGCCACGAGTAGCGAGGCCGTCCTCTCATCGTCTTCATCGCTGGCCCGCGTCCGGCCGACGAACGAGGGGCGTAACCCCGATTCCGCGAGGTAGGCCGACGCTGCCTCCGGTGCGGTCGTCGCCACTATCGTCAGGGGAGCTTCGCGGACCGCCGCTGTGAGAGCGCTCCGCCCTGGGTTGGTGATCACCACGGCGGTCCGCGACGGATCGAGCGAGCCGAACCGCTCGAGGCCGACCACGGTGAGCTCCGGGTGGAGGAGGGCCATCTCCCGCGTCCACACGCCCCCGACGTCGAGAACCGTGGAGAGCCCCCGGAGCGACGCAACGTGAGCGGCGAACGCCGCAACTTCAGGGTACGGCCGGTCGCCGCCGTCGGGTTTCATAGCCCGGAAACGGTAGCATCTGAGGGGCCCCGTCGTGGCCGAGTGCCCGCCGCCGGGGTCGAGCTCCGACTCGGGCTCCAACCCGTGCGCTATTCTTAGGTGCCTCAGCTCTGAGGCTTGCCGCGACGGGGTTTTGCGCCCCTCAGGAGCGTACGCCTTGGCAGTGGCTTCCGACCCGAGCGATCCACAGATCTCCTGCGTCGTCTTCAGCAAAGACAGGCCGCTGCAGCTGGACGCAACGCTGGCGTCGCTCGATCTGAACGTCCGCGATCTGGGTCTGGCGAGGATCAGCGTCCTCTACGCCGCCTCCACGCCGTTCTTCGCCGCGCAGTACCGGATCCTCGGCCTCGATCATCCAAACGTGGAATTCCGCCGCGAGCGTGACTTCAAGCCCGACCTCATCGAGCTCGTCGCGGGGTCTCAGTTCGTCCTCTTCGTCGTGGACGACACCATCTTCGTCGCGGACGCCTTGCTCTCGGCCGGCACGTCGATCCTGGCGAGCGACAGTTCCTGCGTTGGCTTCTCTTACCGGCTCGGCCGAAACACGACTTACTGCTACTCCATGGACAAGGCACAGCGGCTGCCGGCGTTCGCGTCGGCGGGGCAGGGCATCATCACGTTCGATTGGCCGAACATGGATTACGACTTCGGCTACCCGATCGAGGTTTCTTCGTCCCTGTACCGGACGGCCGACCTCTTGCCGTTACTCGAATCCCTTCCCTACCGCAACCCCAACACGCTCGAAGCTGTTCTGGCGGCACGGGCAGGCGACTTCAGAGAGCCCCGGCCGCACCTGGCGTGCTACGAGCAATCGGTGGCTTTCAGCGTCCCTGCGAACCTGGTCCAGGCGGCCTGGGTGAACCGCACCGCCGGACGCCCCGAGTTGAGCCCGGCTTCGCTCGCCGGGGAGTTCAGCAAAGGACGCCGCCTCGACGTCGCGCACTACCGAGGCCACGTGGCCCGCGCCGCTCACGAGGAGCTGCCGTTCGTTTTCATGCAGAGGGCCGACGTTCCGGCGATCTCCGTCGTCGTCCCTTGCTACAACCAGGCAGAGCTGCTGCCCGATGCGGTAGAGAGCGTCGTAGCCCAGACATTCACCGGTTGGGAGATCGTAATCGTCGACGACGGCAGCCCCGATCGGACGGCTGAGGTCGCGGAGGAGCTCGCGGCTCGCCATCCGGGCCTTCGGATACAGGTCGTCCGCCAGGCGAATGCCGGGCTGGCCCGCGCCAGAAACGCCGGAATCGAACGATCTCGGGGCGCCTACATCCTGCCCCTCGACGCGGACGATCGGATTGCGCCGACGATGCTGGAGCGGGCATTCCGTCTGCTGGAAGCCGAGGCGAGCGTCGCCATCGCGTACACGGACCTGCAGAGATTCGGCGATGACGACCGGGTCGTTCGGGTGCGCGAGTTCAACCCGACCGTGCTGCCGGAAGTCAACCACTTCAGCTACTGCTCTCTCTATCGGCGGGAGGTCTGGGAAGCTGTCGGTGGCTACAACCCGAACATGGTCCACGGCTACGAGGACTGGGATTTCTGGGTCGGGGCGGTGGAGCACGGGTACCGCGCTCGGCGCATCCCGGAGCCGCTCGTCGAGTACCGCGTTCGGAGCGGGACGATGATCTCGAACGCGATCGCCCACGATTCGGAATTGCGGCGCCAGATGAGCCGGAACCACCCCGCCGTGTACCGCTGGGACCGCAGATTGCGCCGCTGGCCTTTCGTCCGGGCCATGGCCTTGAAGACGCGGATCGGAGTGGCCCTCGCCGCCCGCCGCCGGCGGAAACCTTAGGCGCCCGAGCTCTGGGTCCCCCAAACGAGGATCGAGTTCTTGGGGTGGGTGAGGGGCTCTTCCTTCTCCCAGCGCGTCCCGGCATGGAGCGACAGGAGCTCCTCGCGGCTCATCGACTCGATCTTGAACAGGTCGCTCACGAAGTTGCAGGTCATGTAGCCTCGCTCGGATCGAGACACGACCGCCTCGGCGTAGGCCTGCTGCACCGGCCGCCCCAGCTCCGAGAAGGCGTAGTTGCTGATACACAGGTCGTATCGCCGCGGCTGGACTTCGTCGGGCGGTTCGAACCGGAGCTGCGCTTCGGTCCCGAGCCCGTTCAGGAATCGTCGGGCGAGCCCGAGCGCCGGGGCCAGGTCGATCAGGGTGTAGGACCCGACCGGCCAGTACTGGGTGACGAGCCGGCACTGGCCGCCATACCCCACGCCGATCTCGACGATGTCGAGCCCCGACAGGTCGCCGAAGAGCCGCCGCAGGTCCGACACGACCTTGAGGTACCTCAGGGTCACGGGCGAAACCCGGCCCGTGAGCCCGTATTCGAACAGCAGCGGCGAACCCAGGGTGTCGTTGGCGTGGAATCGGTTCGGGTCCGTCAGAAGGTCGGCGTTGTCTCGGACGATCGCGTCGAGGTAGGCGGCGCCCTGGTCGCGTGTCACGTGCTCGAGCACGTCCACGAGTACGGGTGCCCGCCGGAACTTCGAGAAGACGGCGTCGTCGGTCGAAGCTCGTTCGCAGAACGTCTGGTATTCGTCCCGGTCGGTGATGCTCGAGCCGCTCGCGCCACTCGCTCTCGGCGATGCGCCCCTCAGGCGTGCGATCAGGTTGCCGAAGGTCGCGGATAGCGGCATTTGGAGCCTCGCTGATGTTCTCGGCCGGTGGTTCGACAAGCTTACTGCCCGGGGCCACGCCCCCTACGGAGGGCGTCCATCCGCGGTCGTGCAATTCCGCTGAGCGTTCTGACCAGGTCTGCCAGGTCCGCGCGCGAGACGGCAAGCCAGGCCAGCGTCGCTGCGACGGCGATGAGCATGCCCAACTCGTGGGTCATCGAGTGGGCGCCGAACGTGCCGACGACCAGAGCCACAGCCACGAAAGCGCGCTGCCAATCGCGGATATGTGGTCCGACCTTGATGATCGCCACGACCATGAATCCCTCCGCCAGAAAGGTCCAGGCCCAGCTGAGGTTGTACGCGACCGCCACGCCGTCGAGCCCCATGCTCGGCAGGAGTAGATGAACCCCCGCGTACTTGATCCCGAGGTTGGCGAGACCGAGCACGAGCCAGGCGCGGTAGTAGCCCATCGGTAGAAGTGCCGCACTTGCCGACCAGATGATGACTTTGAGGATGTTCCCGGTCATCTGGATTGCCAGCGGATCCGCCGCCGGGCGGAAACGGTCGGAGTAGAGCAAGGTCACGATCGGCTCGCCGAAGGCGATTGCCAGAAGCAGCAGCGGGACGGTGACCGCCAGAATCACCCGCAGGCCGTGCCCGACTTCGTCGGCGGCCTCGGAGCGCCTGCCCGCGGTCAGCAGCTCGGTCAGTCGCGGGAACAGGTAGAACGAGGTGGAGGAGATCAGGATCTCGAGATATGTGTCGGAAATCGCCGACACCGGCTGGTAGATGCCGTTCTGGTCGATCCCGAGGACCCGGACGATGTCGCTCCGGATCAACAGCGTCACGAGCGTGCTCACGATCGTGAGGACGACACTCGCGACGCCGAGCTGGAGGACCGGGTGCAGGGCGACCCAGTTGAAGCTCAGCCGGCGAGCCCAGCGGCGGCCCTGGATCACCCACGGCTCCCGAAGGAAGAAGATGCCCAGCTGGACGAGCGCCACCACCGACAGCGCCACGACCGCACCGGTCAGACCGAAGATCACGATCAGGACAACGGTGACGACCAGCGATATGACTGTAGTCGCGATACTCGCCTTGGCGAGGGATCCGATCCGGAGGAAACCCTGGAGCACCCCGGAATAGGAGGCCGCCAGGAGGGTTATCGGAATCGCGATTGCCGAAATCGCGATCAGGTGGGCGTATTGGGCATCGCCCATCACGAGCTCGGAGATCTGCGTTGCGAGGAAGACGGTGATGAGCATGACCAGCAGGCCGACTGCCGTCGGAACCAGGAAGCTATAGCGGATCAGCCAGTCGACACGCTCGTCATGGCCTTGCGCCCTGGCAGCGGCGATCGATCGCGTGGCGCCCTGGCCGGCGAAGGCGGTGCCGGCCGTGCTGACGAACGAGTTGTAGATGCCGATGTTGGCGAGAACCCCGACGCCGGTTGTCCCGAGCAGGACCGCGACCAGCTTGGAACGGAGTAGCCCGATGACCAAGCCGGTGGCCGAGGCCATCAGCGTGAGGGTGGAAGCCGCGATCAGGGCCTCGCCGGGCCGCGGCGGGTCGGCGCTGAGCGCCGGCGGCGCTGCCGGTACCGAACCCCCGTCCGTCGAACTGGGTCCGACGCCTGCCGCGTCTATGACTGAACGCCCCGGGTCTCTTCGTACCAATCGATCGTCCGCCGCAGCCCGTCCTCGAAGGGCGTTCCTGCGGTGAACCCGAAGCGTTCGCGGGCGCGGCTCGTGTCCAGAGCGCGCCGCGGTTGGCCGTCCGGCTTGGAGGGATCCCAGCGGACTTCGCCCCCGAAGCCGGTCAGGCGGGCGATCAGCTCCGTCAGATTGCGAATCGTGATCTCGCTGCCAACCCCGAGGTTCACCGGGTCGCGCCCGTCGTAGGCCTCGGCGGCGAGGACGATGCCCCGCGCCGCGTCCTCGACGAACAGGAACTCTCGCGACGCCGAGCCCGTGCCCCAGGCCTCGATAAAGGTATCTCCGCGCTCTCGGGCGTCGATGCACTTCTTGATCAGCGCCGGAATGACGTGCGAGCTCTCGGGGTTGAAGTTGTCGCCCGGGCCGTAGAGGTTGACGGGGATCAGATAGATGGCATTGAAGCCGTATTGGTCGCGATAGGCCTGGCTCTGCACGAGGAGCATCTTCTTGGCGAGGCCGTAAGGAGCGTTCGTCTCCTCCGGATAGCCGTCCCAGATGTCGTCTTCTCGAAACGGCACGGGCGTGAACTTGGGGTAGAGGCAGACTGTGCCGACGGTCAGGAACTTGGCCACGCCGGCGAGGCGGGCTTGCTCGATGAGCTGGATGCCCATGATCGCGTTTTCATAGAAGAAGCGGCCCGGGTTCTCCCGATTCGCCCCAATGCCGCCGACCACGGCCGCGAGGTGGATGACCAGATCCGGGCGGGCATCCGCGAGAGCCCGATCGATGTCGGCGAGCTTGCGGAGGTCGTAGTCCTCGACCTTGGGCACGAAGATCTCGGTCGCTCCGGACTCGCGCAGCCGGCGAGTAACCGTCGAGCCGAGGAAGCCCGCGCCGCCGGTGACCATGACCCGCCGGCCTTCCCAGAAGGCGCTCATGCTCCGGTCCCTGCCGCAACCGGCTTGATGTGTTTCGTCGGATCCAGCCCGGCGTCCTTGAGGTCGGCTTCGACCATTATCCGGACCAGGTCCGAGAAGCATGTCTTCGGGCGCCAGCCGAGTTTGGCGGCGGCCTTCGATGCATCGCCGCAAAGCTCGTCGACCTCGGTCGGACGGAAGTAGGCCGGGTCGATGACGACGTAATCGTTCCAATCGAGGCCCACGAGAGAGAAGACGGCCTCGACGAACTCGCGGACGGTGTGCATCTCGCCCGTGGCGATCACGTAGTCCTCGGGTTCGGGCACCTGCAGCATCAGCCACATCGCCTCGACGTATTCGGGCGCATAGCCCCAGTCTCGGCGGGAGTCGAGATTGCCCAGGTACAGCTTCTGCTCGCGTCCGGCAAGGATCGCGGCGAGGCCTCTTGTGACCTTGCGTGTCACGAACGTGGGTCCTCGTCTGGGCGACTCATGGTTGAACAGAATGCCGTTGACGGCGAAAAGACCATGGGCCTCGCGGTATTGGATCGTCATCCAGTGAGCGAAGACCTTCGATACGCCGTAAGGGCTGCGCGGATAGAACGGCGTCGTCTCCCGCTGGGGCGTCTCCGACACTTTGCCGAACATTTCGGAGCTGCCGGCCTGGTAGAAGCGCATAGGCCAATCGGCGCAGCGGATGGCCTCGAGGAGACGCAGGGTGCCCATGCCCGTCGTGTCGGCGGTGAACTCCGGTATCTCGAAGCTGACCTTGACGTGGCTCTGGGCGCCCAGGTTGTAGACCTCGTCGGGCCGCAAGCGATTCAAGGTGTGGATCAGCGAAGACGAGTCCGAGAGATCCCCGTAGTGAAGCTGGAAACGCGTCTCACCCAAATGGGGATCGCGGTACAGGTGGTCGATCCGGCCGGTGGAGAAGGAGCTGGACCGCCGGATGAGGCCGTGGACTTCGTAACCTTTGGCCAGCAGAAGCTCCGCGAGGTACGAGCCATCCTGACCGGTAACGCCCGTAATCAGAGCCTTCTTGGACACGGTGCTTGACTCTCTCATGCGGTGATTGTCGCAGAAACGCCACGCGCTGGAGGCGACGACTACCTGCTGCGCGGCATCCGTCGCTCGCGCCGCGCGGGACCGCTCAAGTAGACTTGGCCAGTGCCCGGCTCTTTCTCCGGCCAGAATGCATGGAAGCCACTCTTGCCAAACCTCGAATCGCAATCCCACGGGACGTCGCGGCCGCGCATCTCGGCCGTACTGAACACGCTCAACGAAGAGAAACGGCTCCCGTTTGCTTTAAGGTCGGTCCAGGGCTGGGTAGACGAGATAGTCGTCGTCGACATGCACAGCACCGATGCCACACGGGAGATAGCCGAGGGCTTCGGTGCCACGGTCTTCCTGCACGAACGCCTCGGTTACGCGGACCCGGCCCGAAGGTTCGCCCTGGAGCAGGCGACGGGTGATTGGATCCTCCTGCTGGACGCCGATGAGATGGTGCCGCTGCCGCTGAGCGAGCGATTGCAGCAAATATCCCAGAGCGATGAAGCGGACGTAGTGGTTATTCCGTGGCTCAACTACCTGCTCGGTGCGGCCCTCTGGCACACTGGATGGGGGCCCGCCCAGGACCATCACGAACGGTTCTTTCGGAAGGGCTCAGTGGCC
>CAZRUC010000031.1:5720-13402 GCA_964603175.1 uncultured Anaerolineaceae bacterium | reverse complement strand
GTCGGGCCACGGGAAGATCCTCCATTAGTAGTGACTACTCGCTAAGTTAGCTGCCAAAAAAAGGGGGTCGGAGCTACTCGCACAAAGGCGCCGCCTTTACGAGCCAGCGATCGAATTCCTCCGGGCTCGTCTCGTCGCCGATGCTGGCGATGACGTTCATGAACATGCCCTCGGCGAACCAGTGGTGCATGTGCTGGGCATCGGCGCCGGAGGCCTGGGCAGCGGTCTTCCACACGTTCAGGTACGACTTCCGGACCGCCGCCCGAATCTCGGGATCGACGCAGGAAGCCGCGTATGCGTGGAGCTGGAGCTGCAGGACTCCACGATCGCGGAGCAACAAGGGCAAGTAAGCCTCGCCCATCCGCATAAGGATTCCGTCGGAATCGAGGCCCTCGGCGCGCGCCGCCTGCCCTACCTCCTGGAACACTCGAGCGGTCCTCTCGAAGCAATCGTGCAGGGTGGCCAGAAACAGGTCGCGCTTGGTGCCGAAGAGCTGGAAGAGGTACGGCTGCGAAACGCCGGCTCGGCGCGCGATGGCGTCGGTCGAGGTGCCGGCGTAGCCGGTCGCCGCGAATTCGATCGAAGCGGCGGCCACGATCTCGTCTCGTCGTGCTTCTGCGGTGAGTCTGACGTTCATGCGTGTAACTTAGTGAGTACTAAGTAACTTGTCAAGGGCCCACGTAAATTGGGTACCCGAACAATCGAAGACCTTGACCGCGGGAACTGAGTGGCCGACCCTCAGCGAATGATCGACGACGCCCGTCCGGCGGCAGACTTCGTAGCAGCCCTCACCTTGGGGATCCGCCACCACTTCCGCGATGACCTCGTTGGGGTCTACGTCTACGGCTCGTGGGTTACGGGCGGCTTCGACCTCGAAGTGAGCGATATCGACATAGTCGCGGTTACCTCGCAGGAGGCGACATCTCTCGACATCGCAAGCCTCGAACGCATGCACGACGCGCTCATCGGCCGATTCCCCGAGTGGGTCGACCGCCTCGAAGTCGTCTATGTGGGACGCGACACGCTCCGGTCGTTCCGGACGAGTCATGGCTCGCTCGCCGTCGTCAGTCCCGGAGAGCCGCTGCACATCCGCGATGAGCGTCCCGCCGACTGGCTCCAGAACTGGTATCTCGTCAGGGAGACGGGCGTTTGCCTCTTCGGCGCGGCCGTTTCGGCGATCATCCCTGCAATCTCGTGGGACGAGTTCGCCGCCGCTACGGTTCGATACGCTGATGAGCTGCGGAATCGGAGCCGCCGCGGAGCGAGCGGCGGCTCTGTCGCCTACGCGATCCTGACAATGTGCCGGGCGCTTCGCGTCGCTCGGACACAAACGCTCGGCTCGAAGCAGGAGGCGGCATCCTGGGCTCGCGAGCGGATGCCCGAATGGGCCTGGCTCATAGATGCCGCGCTCGAATGTCGTTTGTCGCGGGGGACGATCGGCCTGGAGGACGAGACGTCGCGAGCCGCCGCGGAGACGTTCATCGCGCTTCTCGCAGACGAGATCCACCGATGAGGGCCGCCTAGACGATCCCCACTGGACGCTCGATGGCGGCGTCGCCTCGGAACCGCCGATCGACCAGCACGCGGATGACGTATTTGATCTCGAGGCCGGCGCCGTCGAACGATGGCGCCGAGCCGGCGGGGATCAGCAATCGAGCCTCGGCCGCTCCGCTCGCAAGCGAGGCCGGGTCGATGCCTACCGAAGCGATGATCCCTTCAGTGCCGTTCGGCGCGTTCGTGCGGCGATGGATCTCTATGCGAGCACCCTGGCCCGAGGGTGCCGATGGCCACGCGACCCTGACCACGATCTCCTGACCGGCGGGCGCAGGCAGCGTCGACGTAACCCCGATGGCGGCGTCCCCGACCGAAACCGAATCCAGGAGGCTCATGCCACCCTGCTTGCCGATCCCGGCGCGCAGCAAATCTGGGTTCTGGGCCAGCGGAAGGAACGCTGCCACCCAGTGGTCCGAGCCCATCGAGATGTCCCAGCGAGCTTCGAGCGCCCAGGCCACGATGGACTCACCGAGGTGCGCCGAGGGCGGCCCGAGTTGCGGTGCGGGAACAGCGAAGGGCGCCTCCCACGTCGCGCCCGGCTGGAAGCTCGTCGGAATCGCCGGCTCGAGGAATGCGTCGGTGACGAAGAGCTTCCCAGAGGTCTCGACCCAGCGCTCCGTGTAAGTGACGTTGCCCTTCGAGTCCCGGTGCTCCACCGATCGGCGGACCTCGTCGAGCCGGAGGCCCACGAGACGCAGGTACGCCTTACGCGAGGAGATCTCCTTCGCGGCCGTCAGACGGATATGGCCCGTGATCCCGACGCCCACGACGGCCGGGTGATCGAGAACGATCTCGCCCGTCACAGCGCCGTCACTCGGACGCAGCAGCTCCTCGGCGCGAACGTCATGGAGCGGATGGCTGCCGTCCGGGCCCGCCAGGCGCGGACCGTTCAGCGCGTCGAATGGCGAGGGGGCGGATCCGCTGTGGCCGCCGAACGATCCAAAACCGACATTGAACGGCATCTGCAGACCTCCAGCGTTCAGCCTACATCCCGGCCCGACGGTCTACCTGAGCGTTCGCGCCGCGTAGGCCTCCAGGCGCTCCAGGGCCTCGGGCATGTTGGTCCGCCCGAAACCGATCCGGAAGCGATTCGTGGTGTCGCCGAAGACGGTTCCCGGGAGTAAGAGGACTCCGGTTTCGCGAACGAGATCCTCGGCGAAGCGCTCGATCGGTACGTCCGCGGCGAGGCGCGGAAAGCCGACGCTCCCACCGCGCGGCCGCACCCAGTCGAACACTCCCTCCCAACGGCCGAAGAACGCATCGAGCATCGGCAGGTTCCCAAGGACGATGCCGCGGTTCCGAGCCAATACCCGGTCCCGTGCCCGTAGCGCGATCAGCGCGAGCACCTCGGACGGCGCCGAGCTGCAGATCGTGGTGTAGTCCTTGAACGCGGCCAGACGGGCCAGCAGCTCGCGATCGCGCGTAGCGATCCACCCGATGCGGAGGCCGGCCAGACCGAAGGACTTGGACATGACGCCGATGCTGACGCCGTTCGCGAGGACATCTGCACCGGCCGGCAGGCGATCGGCCACGTCGAACTCGAGGAAGCGGTAGACCTCGTCGACGACGAGTCGGGCGCCCGACTCGGCCGCCAGTTCGACCAATCGATCGAACGTGGCCCGGTCGCTCAGCGAGCCGGTCGGGTTGTGGGGTTCGTTCACCAGTATCAGCCGCGTGTTCGGGCGGAGAGCGGCGCGCACTTGCTCGATGTCGAGGCGCCAGCCGTCGTCCGGGTGGAGCTCAACGCGGGTGACCTCGGCGCCAGCCGCACGAGCCACTTCCGCCAGTGACTGATACGCGGGCCGCACCACGATGGCATGGTCGCCGCTCCCTAGCAGCACGTTGTGCAGGGCGAAGATGGCCTCCTCGGCGCCGGCGAAGACGAGCACATCGTCGGCCTGAACGCGCTCGTACAGCCCCGCGATCTCGGCTCGGAGAGCGGGGTCTCCCGCGGATTCGGTGTAGCCGAGGCGTAGATCGCCCCAGCGCCGCCGGCCGTCCTCGTCTGCGAGATCCAGCAGGTCACGCAGGGGCCAGCCCTCGACGTCCGAGGCGCACAACAGCAACTCGGAGGCGAATTCCCACCGGGCGAAGAAGCGTTCCAGGGCGAATTCGCTTAACTGCATGGAGCCTCCGGAACCGTTCTCGCCATGTGATTGATTGACCCGGCTACCGTACCTTCTCCGACTCTGTCGGGCGAATCGCAGGGTTAGGAAGACGCGGTGCTCGGCCGATACTTAGAGAGCAAGGTCGGGCAAGACCCACGGCCTGGTGTTTGCTGTTCGGCGCGAGGGTCGGGAAAGTCGTGTTGCGTCGGCGCTTCCGCACAGGGTGGAAACGATGGAGCCGGTCACCGGATATGGACGCACCAGACCCAAGTGGGTTCTGGTCAGCCTGACTACGTGAACCTTCCGGCGGCCGCCTGGCTTGGCGCACGGGGTCAGGGCGAAACCGGCATCGCGCTGATCAGGCCTGTCCGCCTGGCTCAGACGATCCTGCTGGTCGGGGTGGTCGTTACCGCCATAAGCGCGATCCTCGAATTCGCCAATCCGGGAGACCACTGGCTCCTCTTCGAGGATGTCTCTGCCACCGTGGCGCCCGGATTCGGGGCACTGGCGGTAGCTATAGCGGCGTCGAGAAGCGAGCCCGAGCATCGTACCTTCAGATGGGTGCTCGCCCTCATGTTGGGCATCACGGCCTTCGGGCAGTTGGTCGCGGCAATTCCCGATGCGATCCCGGGCGCGTCCGTTCCGTTGCTTCGGGTCGTATCCGACGGCGGCAATGTGATCTGCGCCATGGTCGGGATCCATGTCCTATGGCGTACGGTCTATCGGCGGCTCGACGGCGAGCTACGGCGTCAGGCCTTCCTCGACGGCCTGATCATCATGACTGCCTCGATGACCTTCATCTTGGCCAACTGGCTGCTACGTAGCCTGGTGCCGGGAGCGCATTCGGCCGATGTCTTCGCGGACCCAATGCCCACTCTGATCGTTCCGCTCGTCTCCGCCATGTTCGTTTCCACCGCGATCGCGACCGCTGTGTGCGCTCTGGCGCTCCGGGTCGAGCCCGGCCTTCGGGGCGTCTGGGTGGTGGTCGCCGGAGTCGTGCTCATCGGGATGGCCTGGAACGGTTGGTTCGCGCGGATCGTGTCCGGCGCCCCGGACGGCATCGAGTTCATGGACTTCATCTTCCCCGCGGGGGCAATGCTGGTCGCTTACGGAGGCCTCACCTGGACTCTCCGCCCGAGCGCCGGTCTGCGATACGGCCGTATCGCGCGGGTCAGCTCCGACTGGCTTCCGATCGCCGCGATCGCCGGTTGCGTCTTCCTCGACGTGATGCCGCGCCGGCGGCCGCTCGACGTGGATCCCATCGCCGTCGGGACGTGCCTGGTCGTACTGCTCACGCTCGTCCGTCAGCGGTGGCTGCAAGGCTCGGCACGCCTGGCGTCGGAACGGCTGACGACGGAGATGCAGGACAGAGCCGCCACCACGGTGTCGATGGCACTCCTCGAATCGATGGACACGGTCGAGGCTACGGCGGAACGGATTTGCGCCGAGGCTCTCCGGATCGATGGCATCGACACAGTGGGGGTCTTTGGGTTCACCCAAACGGGGGTTGTCCGGGTAGCCCAGGCAGGTCCGGAGATGCGCCCGCTGGCGGCGGGCGAGCCAATGCCGATCGACAGCGCCAGGGAGATGCGAGAGCACGCCGACTTTGGCCTATGGATCGAATCCTGGGCGGACCGGACTCCGCGCGACGACTTCGATCGGGCGATAGTGGCCGCGGGTTTGTGCGCGGAAGCTCAGGCCCCTCTCGTCTGGAACGATAGAACCATAGGGATGCTCGCCCTGGGCGCCACTTCGCCCGCTCATGCCCGCAGGCTAAAGGATCGACTCGCGACGCTGACCGAGTTCAGCGTCATGTCTGCAGTCGTGCTCGGACCCATGCTATCGGAGCGCTCGGAGAAGGAGCGGCTGCAGAATGAGGTTGAGGCGACCATCGCCTCTCACGCCTTCTTCCCGGTCTTCCAGCCCGTGGTGGACCTGGCCACCGGAAAAGCCGTGGGGTACGAGGCCCTCACTCGCTTCGAGGACGGCAGGCGGCCCGACCTCGTGTTTCTGGCGGCCAACAAGGTTGGCATGATGGTCAAGCTCGAGACCGCGACCCTCCGCGAGCAAATCAGGCAGGCGCGCCGCCTTCCTAAGGGGGCCTGGCTCAGCCTGAACATCTCGCCGGCGCTCGCGATCGCACTTATCCCGCTGCTCGACATCCTCGCCGAGGCCGATCGGGACGTAGTCCTCGAGATCACCGAGCATGCCGAAATCGATGACTATCCGCGCCTGATGGCCGCTCTCGACCAGGTGCGCCACCGGGCTCGGCTGGCAGTGGACGACGCCGGCGCCGGATACGCCGGATTGCGCCACATCCTGGAGTTGCGGCCGCAGTTCGTGAAGCTGGACATCTCGCTCGTACGCAACGTCGACAACGACCCGGCCCGACAGGCCATGGTCATCGGCATGGCCCATTTTGCAACGTACGTCGGCTGCGATCTCATCGCCGAAGGCGTCGAAACTGCCAACGAGCTCACCACGCTCAAACTGCTCGGAGTGCCGCTCGGGCAGGGTTTTCTGCTCGGCAGGCCTGCTCCGGTGGACGCGATCAAAGTCGTTGCGTCGACGGCCGAGTGCGGCGCTTCCAAAACCGGCCGGGCTCGCCGTTCCGCCAGGCCCGCAGTGGCTGCGGTAAAGGCGGCACCTGCTGCGCCGGTACCGGCGGTGGCGGACGTTTGAGGCATGACGAGCCGAGCGACCCTAAGGCGTCAGTTCGAAGTAGCTGCTCTCGCTGAAGCCCATCGCCTCATATAGCGGTCGACCCTCGCGGCTTGCCCGCAGCCAGATTCTGCCAACGCCCCTCGCGCGAGCCTCGTCGATGACACGTGCCATGAGCGCACGGGCGATGCCCAGGCGCCGGAATTCGGGCTTGGTGTAGACGTTGAGGATGTGGGCCTCGAGCCCGGGCGGTTTCCGAAGGCCGGGTGGGTGAGGGAACCAGAGGATGGCCGCCGTTCCGGCTGCGCGGCCGTCGATCTCCGCCAGCCAGGCGAGAAAATCTCGATCCACGTGCTCTTCCAACCAGTGCTGATTGGCCTGCCGCAGGGCTTCGGGATCCCACGGCCGCCTTCCGTGCTCGGCGGCGGAGAGGTCCCTGATCATTCCCATTCGGAACTCGAGCAACGTGGGCAGATCGGACTGGGTGGCGATGCGTATCGCGAGGCCGCCGGCCATCGGTGGCTGTGTGTCCATGCCGCGAATGATGCAAGCGAGGGCGCCCCGCCGCAAGCGAGGGCGCCCTTTATCGATCGGGCTACGGCGTGACGGTGATGGTCCCCTCTGAGACCGTCTTGCCGGCATCCGTCAGGGTGAACTTCCACTTGCCCGAGCCCCAGTCCGGCAGACTGCTCAGATCCGTCGTGTCATAGCCGCAGTCGGTTCCACTCGTGTCCGAGACCGAGAGGATGACCGGGGCGCCGTAGGCGGTGTCGTCCTTCGTGATGGTCAGGGTCACCTGGTCGGAACCCATTCGACCCGTGTACTCGTACGTGGCGTAGACCGAGGTTGCCGCTGCGACAGTCGTGACTACGCCGCTGGGGTTGCACTTCTGGTCGGCGGTTGGGACGTCGGTCGAGAAGAGGACCTTGCCGTCGTTCGATCCGCGGAGCGCGTTGAAGGCCACCAAGGCGACGATGACCGCTACGAACACCAGAGCCGAAATGACGACCCGCTTGCCCCTGCCGCCTGTCTTCTGCGGCACCTGCGGCCAGGGCTGCCCGGGCACGTAAGGCTGCGGTGCGCCAGGCTGACCGGGGGTAGCCCATGGCGGAGTCGGCCCACCCGGCTGCGGCGCTTCCGGCTGGCCCGCGACGGCCCAAGGAGGCGTGGGGTCACCGGGGGCAGCCCACGGAGACGGCGGCTGGCCCGGCTGCGGCGCTTCCGGCTGGGGATCGGTGCCCCACGGCGGAGTCGGCTGGCCCGGCTGCGGCGCTTCCGGCTGGGGATCGGTGCCCCACGGCGGCGTCGGCTGGCCCGGCTGCGGCGCTTCCGGCTGGGGATCGGTGCCCCACGGCGGAG
>CAZRUC010000031.1:0-5620 GCA_964603175.1 uncultured Anaerolineaceae bacterium | reverse complement strand
CTGCGGCGCTTCCGGCTGGGGATCGGTGCCCCACGGCGGAGTCGGCTGGCCCGGCGGCTGATTGGTGGGATCCATGTGAGCCTCCAGATATGAAAGCGTGGCCAATCGTGGAGCGAGCAGGAGCTTAGCCGCTGCAGAGGTTCATGTTAGGCGCGTGCGGCGGACCCGCGCCTCTCGGAGCGCATGATGCGGGACGCCGTCCGCTTTCCGGCGGCCGGTCGGACGTCCACGTGCTACGGTCCAAAGGACCATGCCCCATTCACGAAACGTCGTCTCTAGTACGGAACGCGTCTGTATTCAGGTATTCGACTAATGCGACCCTTCTTCGGCTTCCACATGCCCAACTTCACGTTCGAAGGCGTCTCCGACGCGGGCATCTTCGATCGCGTGGTCGAGCTGGCGACGTCTGCCGAGGCCGCCGGCTTCGACCTCGTGACCGTCATGGACCACTTCTACCAGATAGGCGTCATCGGTCTCGAAGATGAGCCGATGCTCGAGGCCTACACCACCCTCGGCGCTCTCGCCGCGCGAACCAAACGGGTTCTGCTCGGGACGATGGTTACGGGCGTCACTTATCGGAACCCGGCGCTGCTGGCCGAAACGGTAACGACACTCGATGTCATCTCCAAGGGCCGCGCAATCCTCGGCATCGGCGCCGCGTGGAACGAATCGGAGCATCGAGGCCTGGGCTTCAATTTCCCGCCGATCGGCGAACGCGAGGATCGCCTCGAGGAGGCCCTCGCGATCTGCAAAGCCATGTTCACCGAAGAGCGCCCCAGCTTCGAAGGCGCGCATTACCGGATCGAGCGGGCGCTCAACCGGCCACGCCCGATCCAGCCCGGCGGCCCGAAGATCATGGTCGGCGGCGGCGGGGAGAAACGGACGCTCAAACTCGCGGCCCGTTACGCGGACATCACAAACTGGTTCGGCACTTTCGAAGACGCGACGCACAAGCTCGAGGTTCTGGACCGCCATTGCGAAGCCGTGGGACGAGACCCATCCACGATCGTGAAGACCGTTGCTTCCCCGATCCTTCCGGTCGCAACCGAAGCCGACAAAGAGCGCGTTCACCGATACGTGCCCGAAGAACGCCGAGCGATGATAAAGCCAGTTCTCATGGAAGAAGGAGCTGAGATTCTGCACCGCTACCTCGATGCAGGCTTCGACGGCTTCATCTTCCGAAACGCACAGGTGCGCGATCCCGAAGCGATCGCAGGCGTGGGCGAGCTGATAAGCATGTTGCGCGGCCAGGAGGTGCCGATATGACTATCGAAGTCGACAAGGCCGAGCTCAAGCGACGGCTGACTCCACTCCAGTTCTCAGTTACGCAGGAAGCCGCCACCGAGCGTCCGTTTACCGGCACCTACTGGGACAACCACGAGGACGGCAGCTATCGCTGCGTGGTCTGCGGCGAGGTCCTGTTCGCGTCGACCGAGAAGTTCGACAGCCACAGCGGCTGGCCGAGCTTCTCCGATGTCCTCGACAAGGCAAAAGTCGTCAAGAAGCGCGACAACACCTTCGGCATGAATCGGACCGAAGTGAATTGCGCCAACTGCGGCGCGCACCTGGGGCACCTTTTCGACGACGGTCCGTCGCCGACCGGCCTGCGGTATTGCATCAACTCGGCCTCGCTCGACTTCCAGAAGCGGGCAGGGGAGTAGGGTCAGGCGACCGCCATCTCCACGGCCCGCCTCAGTAGGTCGAGATCGACATCTTGCTGACGCCGCCCAACAACTCAATCTCGTAACGATCGGGCGAGGACGAAGCGCCGGGAGTCTCCAGTGAGGTCTTACCGAGGCTCCTGTGGAGTTCCCCGTCGACCGTGACTTCGCTGACACCGCCCCGGACCTCGAGCCCCGCCGCCACCCCCACGGGGCGCTCGATCGTGAGCTGGCTCATCCCGCCGGTGACGCGGATCGGCACGACTCCAATGGGCCGGGGCAGGAGTAGCTCGACCTTGCTGGCCCCCCCGCGCATCTCGAACGATTCGAGCCGCAGGGCTCGCAGGTCCGCGCTGAGCCGGCTCGCACCGCCGCGCAACTCGATCGACCACGGAACCGCGGCGCTGAGCGCGATCTCGCCACGGTCCTTGCGCCAGTGGGCGGAAATGTCCACGTTCTGATCGCCCCACTGGGCGCGCCAGTCGAACCAGCTGAGGCGGGGGTATCCCACCGTCACGACGCCGCCACGAACGCGCATTCGGGGCACCGGCCCGTCGAAGCGAGCCTTGTACAGGTCGATGAGCGTCGCGTCTCCCCGAAGGACGATGTTGGGCGCGCCCGAAATGAAGACGAGGCGCCCGGTCGTCACGCCGCCGACGGGTGCGGCATAGTTGCCGCCAGCGCCCGCTTCCTCGCTCGGGGCCCGCATCTTGATCGTCTCGGTCCGGGCGACTTCGCCGCTGCGGTCCAGGAAGTCCGCGAGGAGCCGGAGTTGAGCGTCGTCGTAGCGCTCGATCACGCCGCGCTGGGCCTCCGAGATAGAGGCATGGACGGCGCCCAGCTTTACGTAGATCCCGGGCGCTGGTTCGACGAGGACGCGGCGTCTATCGGCCGGATCGGGTACCCGCCGAACCCACCCGGCCTGCTCGAGCCGGTCCACCATTCTGGTCGCCGACCCGGTCGTGAGTCCCGTCACCTCGGCCAACCGTCCGACGGTCAGGCGACCCTCGTCGCCGAGCACCTCGAGGCACTCCACGTCCGTCCCGGCCAGCCCCAGGTGTTCTGCCACCGCCTGGCTGAACAGGGCCGCCTGACTGCTCTCCTTTCGGATCGAGCGGAGGACTCCGGCGACCAAATCATCTCTTGCATCGCTGCTTGACATCGTTCGTCTGCCCTGGCTATTCTCTGCACTGCGCAGCGACATGATACCGCAACGAGTCGTAGGCGCAAGCCCGGCCGACATCGAAAGGAAATCCAATGACGCTCACGGCTCTGACTATTGACATTGCGCCACGAGGCGCGCGTGCCGGTGCGAGCGCCGGCGCAGGCGGTCCACGATGAGCGGCCAGCCGATCCTCGAAACCGTCGGACTCCGGCGCACCTTCAAGGGCAGGGGCAAAAACAGCTCGGTGGAAGCAGTGGCGGGCGTCGATCTGACCGTCGCGGCCGGCGATATCTTCGGCTTCCTCGGGCCCAACGGCGCGGGCAAGACGACCACGGTCCGGATACTCGCCACGCTCATTCCGCCCACCGCGGGAACGGCTCGGGTCGCCGGCTTCGACGTGGCACATCAGTCGCGCCAGGTCCGCGAGCGGATCGGCTACGTGGCCCAGGCCGGCGGCTCCTATCGCGAAGCCACGGGACGCGAGGAGCTCGTCATCCAGGGCCGGCTGTTCGGCATGAGCAAGACGGACGCGGGCCGGCGCGCCGTCGAGATCCTCGAAGCGCTGGACCTGACGGAGGCCGGGGACCGAACCTGCGGCACCTACTCCGGGGGCATGCGGCGCCGCCTCAACATCGGCATCGGTATGGTCCACCGGCCCGCGATGCTCTTCCTCGACGAACCCACGACCGGCCTCGATCCGCAGGCGCGGGCGCGGATGTGGGAGGAGATCGTCAAGCTTCGGGACACAGGCACGTCGGTCTTCCTAACCACGCACTACCTGGAAGAGGCCGACGCACTGTGCGATCGGCTGGCGATCATCGACCACGGACGGATCGTGGCCGAAGGCTCGCCCGACGAGCTGAAGCGCGAGATCGCCGGCGACGTGCTGACGATCGGCGTTGACGGCCACGGCGAGCAGGTCGTGAAGCTGCTGGAGGCCCAGCCTTACGTCCGCGAGGCGTGTCTGGAGGAGGGCCTCGTTCGGCTATTCGTCGACAGCGGTGAGCACGCGGTTCCCAACGTCCTGCGGCTGCTCGACAGCAACGGCCTGGCTCCCTCGACGATGAACCTCCACCGACCCAGTCTCGACGACGTCTTCCTCAAGAAGACCGGCCGCTCGCTCCGCGAAACCGCGGCTTAGCGGCACCAGGAGAATCGACACATGCGAACGATCCGCGATACCTGGCTCATCTTCGAGCGATCTCTCACGCTGAGCCTTCGAAATCCCGTCTGGGTGATCATGGGCATCCTTCAGCCCATCCTGTACCTGCTCCTGTTCGGTCCGCTACTGACTAACGTGGCCAAGATGCCGGGCTTTCCGCCCGGTGGGGCCTTCAACGTTTTCGTGCCCGGGATCCTGGTCATGACCGCGCTGTTCGGCTCGGCTTTCGTGGGCTTCGGACTGTGCGACGAAATGCGCGAAGGCGTCGTCGAGCGGATGACCGTGACGCCGATGAGCCGTGTGGCGATGCTGCTGGGACGCTCGTTGAGAGACGTCGTCCTGCTGCTTGCCCAGGGCCTGATCCTCGTCGGACTGGCCGTTCCGTTCGGCCTCGAGATCAACTTCGCCGGCGTTGCGGTCGCATTCGGGATGCTGGCCGTGATCGGCATCATGATGTCGCCGGTGTCTTACACGCTGGCGCTCGTCCTCAAGAGCGAGGATGCGCTCGCGCCGGTAGTCAACGGCATGACGCTGCCGCTGCTTCTCCTTTCCGGCGTGATGCTCCCGATGTCCCTGGCCCCGGATTGGCTCCAAACCGTGGCGAAGTTCAACCCTCTCTATCACGCCGTGGCCGCGATCCGGGCTCTCTTCAACGCGAGCTTCGGCGACACTGAAATCCTCGTGGGTCTGGTCGTACTCGTGGTCCTGGCCTTCTTCACCATCTCGCTCGGCGCCCGATCCTTCGCTCGCTCGGCGGCGTAAGCTTGGGCCGACCCGCCGTAGCGAGGAGGCCATGAGCGTCGAAATCCAGGTCTGCCCTCCGGATCGCTTCCGTGAACTGCTCAGGCTCTCGGGCGTCGCCTTCAGCGAGGACGTGCCCGAAGACCTGATGGATCGGGTAGAGCGGGTCGCAGAGAAGGAGCGCTTCTTCACCGCGCTCGACGGCGATCGAATGGTTGCCACGTCCGGTGTTTTCACGCTGCGTCTTCGCGTTCCCGGCGGCGAGCTTCCGGCTGGTGGCGTGACCTGGGTATCGGTGCTGCCGTCCCACCGCCGGCGCGGGCTGATGCGCGGGATGATGCGGCTGATGATCGACGACTGCCGCAGCCGCGGTGAGCCGATCGCGATCCTGTGGGCGGCTGAAGGTGCGATCTACCAGCGCTTCGGATTCGGGCTGGCCACGTTCAGCCTGAATCTCGAAGCCGAGTCGCTGTCGGTCGGGTTTGCCCGCGAGTGGGAAGCTGAAGGAGCGTGTCGACTCATCGCGGCCGGCGATGGCCTCGACCTCGTGACGCCGGTCTACGAGGCTGCGCGGCTCCAGCGAGCTGGTTTCCTGGCCCGGACACCCGATTGGTGGCTGGGGATCCTGCCACTCGCCGCCAAGGACTCCACGGGCGGCGAAGCAAAGCGCCTGGTGGTCTACGAGACCGACGACGGTCCCGAGGCGTATGCGGTCTACAAGACGAAAGTCGAGTGGAATGTCCGGGGCCCATCGGGCGTGCTCAGGGTCGAAGAGGCGATCGGGGCCACGGCGCGCGGCACGCGTGAGATCTGGCGATTCCTCCTGAACGTCGATCTGATGCGGACGCTCAAGACATCGCGACTGCCGGCGGATCACGCGCTGTTCCACCT
>CAZRUC010000030.1:0-14020 GCA_964603175.1 uncultured Anaerolineaceae bacterium | reverse complement strand
GGCCCGATCCAACGCCTTTTCGGAACCGGGACGGAGCGCCGATCCGCATTCTGGCGGTCTCCGACCAACTCGACCCCACTCTTATCGACCAGCGAAACCGTGCCGGGATCGGCCCGATCGATTTCATCGTCGGCTGTGGTGACCTCAGTCGCGAGGACCTTGGCTTCATCGCCGACGCCATCAACGCCCCGATCGTGTACATCCGGGGCAACCACGACACCAATGAGCGCTGGAGGCACACCGACTGCTGCCCCGAGGCGTCCGAATCCGCCGCCGTACATCGCATGGCCGGTGTCTCGCTGGCAGGGCTGGCTTGGCCGGGTCTGGGTGGCCCACACGCTACTCGTAGCGAGCGAAAGGCCTGGGGCCAGGCCTTGCGCCTGGCCACCCGGAGGCTCGGGCGGTCTGGCCCGGTGATCGTGTTCAGCCACGTGCCACCATTCGGCGCCGGCGACCAGCCCGACGGGGAGTACCACCGAGGCTTTCGCGGTTACCGCTGGCTCCTGGAGCGGTTGCAGCCGCCGCTGTGGCTCCACGGCCATACCCCGCTCGCGGACGTCATCGACTGGCAGAGCCGCTGCGGCGAGACGACCGTCGTCAATGTGACGGGTGCCGTGGTCGTGGACCTCTGGCCGCCCAACTCGGTCCCGCCGACACGCTCATAGAGACCGCGGGTCCGCAGCCTCCGGGTCGACGCCCAGTTCACTCATCCCCGCCGCGGCTTCTGCGCTCGACATGCGCCCGTCCCGTGCCAGTCCAACGAGCGCGGCGGCGGCGATGTGCTTGGGGTCGATCTCGAAGAGCTCCCTGAGCGCTTCACGAGCATCGCTGCGACCGAAGCCGTCGGTTCCCAGCACGAGTCGGTTCGCCGGGAGCCAGGGAGCGACCAGATCCGGGTAGGTGCGAATCCAATCGGTCGCGAGGACGACCGGACCGCCCCCGGAGGGAAGGACCTGGCTCACGTAGGCCACACGGGGCTCGGCCTCCGGGTGGAGCCGGTTCCAGCGATCGGTCGCGAGCCCGTCGGAACGCAGCTGCTGGAACGACGTGGCGCTGTAGACCTCCGCCGCGATCCCCCGGTCCGCCAGCACCGTGCGCGCCGCCACCACCTGCTGAAGGATCGAGCCGCTGCCGACGAGCCGAACGGGCGCCCCTTTGGCGCGCGCAGCCTTGCCCAGGTCCGGGGCCTCGTAGAGACGGTAGATGCCTCGCACGACCTGATCGTCGGTGACTCCGTCCGGCCGCTTGGGCATCGCGTAGTTCTCGTTGTAGAGGGTGACGTAGTAGAAGACGTCCTCGCCCTTTGTGTACATCCGGTCGATCCCTTCCCGGACGATAACTGCCAGCTCGAACGCAAATGCCGGGTCGTACGCCCGGATGTTGGGGATCACGGACGCGAGAACATGTGAGTGGCCGTCGTCGTGCTGCAGGCCCTCACCCATGAGGGTCGTCCTGCCGGCCGTCGCGCCCATGACGAAGCCACGGCCGCGGACGTCGGCCAACGCCCAATACTGGTCGCCGGTCCGCTGGAAGCCGAACATCGAATAGAACATGTAGAAGGGAATGAGCGCCACGCCGTGTGTGGCGTAGGCCGTCGCCGCAGCTTGGAGGGAAGCCACGGAACCGGCTTCAGTGATCCCCTCCTCGAGCACCTGGCCGTCGACCGCCTCGCGATAGCTCAGGACCAGCTCGGAGTCGACGGGCTCGTAGCGCTGGCCCAACGCGGCATAGATGCCCACTTCCTTGAAGAGCGGGTCGAGCCCGAAGGTTCGGGCCTCGTCGGGTACGATCGGGACGATCCGTCGCCCCAAGTCCGGGTCGCGGATCAGGTTCCGCAGCAACCGCGCGAAGGCCATCGTGGTGCTGACAGGCACATCCGAGCCGGCGGCGAACTCGCGGTCGACCTCCGGCCGTGGCGCCGGCAAAGGAGCAGCCCGCACCACGCGCTTCGGCACGCTGCCGCCCAGCGCCCGGCGCCGCTCGAGGAGGTACTGGACCTCCTCGGAATTGGGGCCCGGGTTGTAGTAGGGCGCGTCATGTAGCTCCGAGTCGGGGATCGGGAGCTCCAGCCGATCGCGGAAGATCCGCAGCTCGGCCTCGGAGAGCTTCTTTGCCTGGTGCGTGATGTTGCGCGCTTCCACTCCCGGGCCGAGCGCCCAACCCTTGGTGGTCTTGGCGAGTACCACTGTGGGGGCGCCGCGATATTCCGTTGCCGCGCGATAGGCGGCATAAACCTTGCGGTAGTCGTGGCCGCCGCGTCGCAGCCGGGCGAGGTCGTCGTCGGACAGATGCTCGACGAGCTTCCGCAGGCGAGGATCCGGTCCGAAGAAGTGCTCGCGGATGTACGTACCGCCCATCACGGAGAACTTCTGGAACTCGCCGTCCAGCGTCTCGTTCATCTTGTTCACGAGCACGCCATCCACGTCGCGGGCCAGCAGATCGTCCCACTCGCGGCCCCAGATGACCTTGATGACGTTCCAGCCGGCGCCCCTGAAGAGCCCTTCGAGTTCCTGAATGATCTTGCCGTTGCCGCGGACCGGTCCGTCGAGGCGCTGCAGGTTGCAGTTGATGACGAAGGTCAGGTTGTCGAGCCCCTCGCGCGCGGCCATGGCGAGGCCCGTGATCGACTCGGGTTCGTCCATCTCGCCGTCGCCGAGGAAAGCCCAGACTCGGCTGCCCGACGTATCCGCCAGGCCCCGGTTGGCGAGGTAGCGGTTGAGCCTCGCCTGGTAGATCGCGGCGATCGGACCGAGGCCCATCGACACCGTGGGGAACTCCCAGAAGTCCGGCATGGTTCGCGGGTGCGGGTAGCTGGGCAGACCCGCGGGCGAAAGCGCTTCCTGGCGGAAATGGTCGAGGTTATCGGCCGAGAGTCTTCCTTCGAGGAAGGCGCGGGCGTACATTCCCGGCGCGGCGTGGCCCTGGAAGAAGATCTGATCGCCGGACCCGCCCGCAGCGTCGGCTCCAGCCATCGCGGCGTCCTTGCCGCGGAAAAAGTGGTTGAACCCCACCTCGTAGAGAGTGGCGGCGCTGGCGTAAGTGGCCAGGTGGCCGCCGAGCCCTGGGGCGCGGTTGTTGGCGCGCATCACCATCGCCACGGCGTTCCAGCGGATCAGCCGCCGGATGCGGCGCTCGAGCTCCTCGTCGCCGGGGAAAAAGGGCTCCTGCTCGGGGCTGATCGTGTTGATGTATCGCGTCTGTGTCAGCGGCGGCAGGCCCACGTGGAGCTGACGGGCCCGCTTGAGCAGCTTGAACAGCACGAAACGTGCCCGTTCATCGCCCTCCTGTCCGTGGATCTGGTCCAGCGCGTCGAGCCACTCCTGGGTTTCGGCCGGATCGATGTCGGGCAGTTGCTGCTTGAATTGGTCGAAGTACATGGCTCGACTGACTCCGAGCTTGGGCGGGGCGGCGATTCCCTCTTCGGTTGCCTCAGGGTATCCGATCGGTCTTTACGCGTGGGCGGCGGTCTCCGTTTGGGCCGGACGGCGGGCAACTTCGACCCCACGGCCCGATTCGCAACTGGAATCCCAGGCGGAAACAGTGCACAGTGGGCACGTACGGTGAATTCGACGCTGCGAGCGTTTCTGCGACAGCCGTCAACCTGGGGGAGGAGACCGACAAACGTGAGCACGCAGCCCCTGCTTCTCGTCGCCGACGACGAGCCACGGATCACCAAGCTAGTTTCGATGGCCCTGAGCGAAGAAGGCTTCAGGGTCGTTACGGCGTCCAGCGGCGAAGAGGCGCTCGCCAAGGCCGAGCAGATTCGGCCCGATATCATCCTCCTGGACATCATGATGCCCGACCTCGACGGCATCGAGGTGATGCGGCAGCTTCGGGAGCGTCGCCCGGTGCCCGTGATCCTGCTGACGGCCAAAGGCTCGACCGCCGACAAAGCCAAGGGCTTGGACCTGGGAGCCGACGACTACGTTGCCAAGCCGTTCCATCCCGACGAGCTCGCGGCGCGGGTGCGGGCCGTGCTGCGGCGCGCGTCGGGGGCCGCGCAGGGGGTGGGCGTCATAGCCTTCGACGACATCGAGATTGACCTGGAACGGCGCATCGTGACGCGCAAAGGCGAACTGGTCCAGCTGTCGCGGACGGAGTGGCTGCTCCTCCAGCACCTGGCCGCCAACGCCGGGAAGGTCGTCCTCCATACGGAGCTGCTCACCAAGGTCTGGGGCCCGGAGTATCGCGACGACCTCCAATACCTGCGCGTATGGGTTTCACGCGTGAGGCGCAAGCTCGGCGCCAAGCCCGGCGACCCGGGCCGCATCAAGACGTTCCAGGGGATCGGGTACCTGCTCGACGTTGAAGGCGGCAAGCACGAGGAGCCCGGCGCGGTCGGGCTATAGCCCAGGCTCCCGCGGCCAACGGCAAGTCCCCGAAAAAGGCGCCCGTTAACGAGACAAGCGGCCCGGGGAGGGGGACCCAGGCCGCTTGAGTCTTCAGAAGACGCCCCGTCACCGGCGTCTCCGTTTGAGAGTTTCGGGTTGCGCTTGAACCTGACCAAAGAGTAGGGCCCAAGGCCTGTCGAGCGCCCAGTCCACAACCGCAGAGCCATATCAGCAACGTTGCAAGGCGCCTGGCTGTCCTTGCGCATCGCCTGCGGATCGCGTACAAAGCCGTCGTCGGCATATAGAGAGGCGAAGCCTTGTCGGGCAGCTGGAGCTCACGAGACGGCGAATCGAGGTACGACCCTCAGGTCGCGCTGCTCGTCGTCGACCTGCAGAACGACTTCGCCGAAGCGGCAGGCAGCCTATATGTCGAAGGCGGGTTCGAGATCGTCGAATTGGTCAATGCCCAGATCGAGCGCGCCCTGGACTGCGGCGCCGCCGTCGTCTACACGCAGGACTGGCACCCTCCCCACACGCCACATTTCGCTCAGGATGGCGGGATCTGGCCGGTCCATTGCGTGGCCGGCACGTGGGGTGCGGAGCTGCACAGGGAACTTCAGGTCCGCGGCCCAGTGGTACGCAAAGGCTCCCACGGCGAGGACGGCTACTCGGGTTTCTACATGCGCGATCCCGTCGGTGGCGCCAACATCCCTACGGAGCTCAAGCCGACCCTCGATCGCTGCGGCGTCGAGCGGATCGTGGTCTGCGGCCTGGCCACGGACTACTGCGTCAAGGCCACCGCGCTCGACGGCGTAAGCCTGGGGTACGAGACGAGCGTGCTCGTCGATGCCGTGCGGGCCGTGAACCTCACGTCGGGCGACGGTGAGCGCGCTCTCGATGAGATGGCCGCCGCGGGTGTCGTCCTCCTCGGCAAGTCAACCGGGGCAGGCTGAGGGCGGCCATGGAACTTCACCTGGTCGACGCCACGTACGAGCTCTTCCGCGCCCACTTCGCCCCCCGGCCGCCGGTGCGCGCGCCGGACGGGCGAGACGTGGGGGCGGTTTCGGGCCTGCTGTACACGCTCTTGACATTGCTGCGCGACGAGGGGGCCACTCATGTCGGCTGTGCCACGGACCATGTCATCCGCTCGTTTCGCAACGGGCTCTTTGCCGGCTACAAGACAGAAGCCGGAGTTGCGCCGGAGTTGCTCGGGCAATTCGCGCTTGCGGAGCGCGCGATGGAGGCGCTCGGACTCGTCGTCTGGCCGATGGTCGATCTCGAGGCGGACGACGCCCTGGCGACGGCCGCCGCCCGCTGGAGCGAGTGGCCTGGTGTCGAGCGCGTCTGGATCTGCACTCCCGACAAGGACCTGGCCCAATGCGTTCGAGATGAGCACGTAGTTATGCGCGACCGGCGTCGCCAGCGCACCATCGACCGGGCTGGCGTCGTGGAGCACTGGGGCGTGGCGCCGGAGTCGATCCCCGACTACCTCGCCCTGGTCGGCGACGCGGCCGACGGCTTCCCCGGCCTGACCGGTTGGGGCGCGCGCTCAGCATCCGCCGTACTGGCGCGCTACGTCCACCTCGAGGCGATCCCCGAGGCTCCGGGGTCGTGGGGCGTCTCGGTTCGCTCTCCCGCGAGCCTGAACGCGGTGCTGCGTGCGCGCTGGTCGGAGGCCATGCTCTACCGGCAGCTTGCGACGCTGCGCACCGACGCCCCCCTACCCCAGCGCGATCCCAACGAACTGCGCTGGCAAGGCGCACGACGAGGCCCCTTCATCGAGTTGTGCGCGGAATTGGGGCTGGAACGGCTCGCCGCGCGGCCCCACATCTGGCAGGACTGAGGGCACGCAACCTGCCTACTTCAGCATCTCGATCATTGTCGCGTGGTGGCGCGGCGAGGCGGCGAGGCAGGACCACTTCTTGGCCGGACGCGCCAGGTCGAACCATGGGCCGCCTTCGAGGCTCGTGACGGTCGCCCCGGCCCGCTCGGCGATCAGTCCGGCGGCGGCCACGTCCCACGCCGATAGCCCGGCGCCCTGGGCATAGATGTCGAAGCGGCCGCAGGCCACGTACGACAGGGTGAGTGCCGCCGATCCCATCGAGCGATGGGCGCGAATGGCTTTCACCGCTTCGTGTCGCTTGCGCACCGTTCCGCGGCCGCCGATAGCCAATGTGACTACGAGGTCTTCCAGCAGCTCCTTGTCCCCAACTCGGATCGGATCGCCGTTCCGGAGCGCCGGCCCATCCGCGGCGGCGGTGAAGGTTTCACCCCGACTGGGGTCGTGGACGACGCCGACGACCGGTCGGCCGTCCGCCACGAGCGCGATCGAGACGCAGAAGAAGGGAATGCCGTTCGCGTAGTTGACCGTGCCGTCGAGCGGATCCACGATCCAAACCCGCCCGGAGACGGGCTGCGCCGTGGAGGCCGCCACCGCGCCGATTTCTTCGGCGTAGAACGAGTCTGCCGGATATCGCTCCTGAACCGCTCCCATGACCAGCGCTTCGCAGAGGTGGTCTACCTCCGTGACGACGTCGCGCGGGCCCTTGGCCTCGATACGCTCAAGCCGCTCGTAGCGATCCATCTGGATCTGGCCGGCCTGGTGAGCAAGCTCTATCGCAAGGTCCAGTTCGACTCCGAAACCGACCGATCGGCCGAAGGCCCGGCCGGATGCGGTCGTACGGGCCCCCATCAGTTCGATATTCCGGCTTCGAGGGCGATTTCGATCGTCCGCTCGATCGCTCTGTTCAACTCGTCGAGGGGCAGGTAGGACTCCTCCGAAGTCGCCTCCTCGGAAAGGACATCGCTCACGGTCAGAATCGTGGCCGCTGCAACATCCGCGCCGGTGGCTCGCGCTCTCGCCGCCAGGTAGTACAGGACGGAAGTCTCCATTTCGAAGGCGAGGACACCGCGACTTCGCCACTTGGAGAAGTAGTCCGGATCGGGGTTGTAGAACACGTCGACGGTCGCGACCTGACCCACGTGCGGCTTCTGGCCGTTTCGCTCGGCCGCCTCGACGAGCGACCGGACCAGCCCGAAATCGGCGGTAGGAGCATAGGCATCGCCGTGCAGGTACGTCGCGGTGGCCCCGTCGACGGGTGTTGCGGAAGTGGCTACCACGATCTCGCCGGTCTTGATGCCGGGCCCGATGCCGCCGCAGGTCCCCACGCGAATCAGCCGCCGAACCCCGAGACGCAGCAGCTCTTCGGTCACGATGGCCATGCTCGGGGCACCCATCCCTGTAGTCTGAACGCTCACCGGCACGCCACGGTACGTCCCCGTATAGCCAAGCAAGCCCCGATGGGAGTTGACCTGGCGCGCCCCGCCCGTGCCTCCGTCGAACTTCTCGGCGATCCACGTCGCGCGATTGGGATCGCCCGGCAAGAGGACGAGAGGTGCGTAGTCCTCGGGCTCGGCCCGAAGGTGGATTTGGGGCATCGGCGGACTCCCGGGCGGGGGCGGTTGGCTCAGCGCTCTGGCTGCGATCGAGCGTTGATTCTAGACGGAGCACCGAGCCGTGCAAAGAAGCGAGCGACAACGGAGCCTCCCAGCATGGCCAACCCCACAGCCAGGAGCACGAATGCCTGAGATCTCATCGCTCCAAAGAAGGCGGCAACGATCCAGTTGAGGCTATCCACCTCCAGGGCGGCGAGCTTGGGAGCAATTCCGGATCCGTCCAAGCTCGCTGGCAATCGATCGGTCACGAACCCGTGCGCAACCGGCTGACCCGCGACCGCGAGCAGCAGCCCCAAGCCACCGATGACCGCCAGCGGCACGCCGAGCCACCCCAGAGCGGACCCAATGGACCGGGCACCCAGGAGAACCGCCACCACCAACAGCAGCGTCACGAGAGCAACACCCGCCCCTCCTGCCCCTCGCGTCAGGTCGAGAACATCGTGTGCCGGAATGAGCGCGTTGGACGTCGATCCCGAACCGCCGGTCAGGTCGACCTGAGCGGTATCCGGCATGAGATCGGCGAGGAGTGCAAGGGCGGCTTGGATGCTCGGACCCATGAGCGTGAGGACGGCATCCGGCGGCCTGCAGACGGGAACCTGGCTCAGGGCGGCGCCGGAAGTAGCGATCGTCACGATCGTTCCCAGCTGGTCGAATGAGCACGAGGGCTGCGCTTCTATCAGCTGCGTTACCGCGCTCAAGCCCTCGGGGCCCTTCAGGCGCACCTTCAGGTCCAGGAGCGAAATCCCAACCACAGCATTGCCACGACCGGACTCGACCTGAAGGTAGAACTGGTCGATCGCGCTCTCCACTTGCATCCGCGCCCACTCGGGCGGAAGCAACGAGGTCAGAACGGCATTCCAGTCCGATTCGGTGAGCATCCAGAAGAAGACCGGCATCCCGTCCACCGTCTGGCTGATGGTCGAGGGTGCGCCGCTGGCTCGGAGGCAAGTCTTGACCTGGTCCAACTCCGTCGGGGTCGCCTGTCGGGCGGCAGCATTCAGGTCCGCGTAGGCCGACGAGCCAAGAGCCTCGTCGAGGCAGGTCGAAAGCGTGCCGGAGGGCGATGCGATGACGCTCGCGACGAATGCGCGATCGGTCGCCGCCGCGGAGCTGGACGTGTCGCTCAAACTCGACGCGTAGGTGCCGAAGACGATCTGTTGGGCCGCGAGCTCGGGCGCGCGCCCGTAGACGCCCTGGCTGATCAGGGCGGCTTTGTAGAGCGACGGCTGAAGGAGTTCCTGCCCCACATTGACCAGCAGCAACAACGGCACGCCCACGGCGATTGCCAGGCACGCGCAGATGAAGGCAAGGCCGTGACGTAGGCGCACGCCTCCTGCGGAACTGGAAACTGGGATCTCCCGGCGGGAAGTCACTTTGTGGTGTCGATCTCGAGCAACGGAATTTGTGGAGACGTTTGGTCCGTTCGGGCAGGTCCGGGCCGGAATCATGCAGTTGGGAGTGGACAAAGTGTGGAAAACCTGGGATACATATGCACGAACGCCCTCTGGGACACTCGGCGACCATCGTATGGTACGGGTGACCCACTGTGAGTCGTGACGTTGCTTGCCAGGAGTCGCTCAAAGTAACGCGAACGTGAGACATCCCTGACCCCTGATTGGCCGGTCCCCGTCTCCCGGCCAAGGTGCCCAACCTCGGGGGTCTGGCGTGCGAGGAACCTCCGTGCGGTTCATGAAGGCTCGACCTGGGGTGGTTGAGCGGCTCCTGTGGTCGCGAGACAGTCGACTCGTGTCACGGATGGCCCAGAACGTTCCAGCTGCCCGAATCATCGAGTTGGCCGATTCCGGCTGGTGCGTCATGGGATCCGCCGACGATCTCAGCGATTCCATCGTCGCTCGTATTGCGGGGGATTCCCCTCACGGAATGGCGGACGTGGACCCGGAGCTTCCACCGTCGGAGCGCTATGTCGTTGCCCTGGCTCAGGCAGTCCAGATCTCCGGCCTCAGCGACCGAATCGGTATGGACCAGATGCCCGAGATCGCCAAGCGCAAGGTGCTCGACTACTTCTTCGCGCTCAAAGAGAACCACCACGTCGAGTTCCAGCCGATCGTCGACCTGAAGACGATGCGGGCTCACGAGTGGGAATGCTTGTTCCGGCCGAACATGCCGATGCTGCCCCAGACGATCAGCTCCATCGTGGAAGCGGCCCTCGTATCGAATCGTCCGGTCGACTTCGACGCGTTCGTGGTCGACGCCACGCTGCTGCGAATAGCCCAGGTGGTCCAGCCGGGCCCCATCGGCCGGCGAGCTCGATTTGGGGTAAACCTCTTGCCGGCCAGCCTCCTGTCGCCGACCTTCGAGGCAACCGCCTTTGCGGAGCTCGTCAACAGAGCCGGCCTATCCCCGAACCAGATCATCGTGGAATGCACCGAGCAGCAGGCAGTCGCCGACGTTCCAAGCCTCAAGAAGCAGGTAAAGGCATTGAGGCGCCTGGGATTCGGCTTCGCCATCGACGACGCAGGGGCAGGCTACGCCAGCTTCAACATCATCGCCGCGCTCGAGCCAACGATCATCAAGATCGACCGCGAGATCGTGATGCGCATCGGCAACAAGGACAGCATCGCCAAGAAGGCGCTCGTCGAGGCCTTCGTTTCGTTCAGCGGCCGCATCGGCGCGAAGACCATCGCCGAAGGGATCGAGAACCACCGCGATCTGGACGCCCTGATCGAACGTGGGGTCGATTTCGGCCAGGGCTACCTGCTGGGCCGGTCGGCTCCGCTTCCTTGCGAGCCGCGGCGTGTCCGCCCTGTGGCCGTTGTCCCGGCCAAGATCACGGCGGTCCCGGCATGGCACCGTCCGAGGGCATCCGGCCAGTAGCAGGCCGCTCAGCCCGTTTTCACGCGGCGGCGGTACCATCAGTCCGGGCGTCCCGTCACCAGCTCAACAACAGGTACCTATGACCGCCATCGATTCCCATTCAGCTACCTATACCCCTGCCCTATCCGGCCCGGTTCGGCGCTTCCTCGAGCCGCCACGGTTCGCGATCGCGGCGACGCTGAACGCCGACGGGAGCCCGATCCAGGCTGTCATCTGGTACCTGATCGACGGCGACGAGATCGTATTCAACAGTCGCGTCGGGCGGCGTTGGCCTTCTAACTTGCTGCGTGACCCTCGTGTCTCGATCACCGTCGCCGATGGCTACGACTACGTCGACTTGCGCGGCGACGTGGAGATCGACATGGATCCTGAGCAGGGCCAGGCGGTCATCGCGCAGCTCGCCCGTCGCTACCAGCGCGACAGCGAGCACGCAGACGCGCAGATCGCGCGATTCCGGGGGGAGCAGAGGGTGACGTTCCGACTTAGACCCGATAAGGTTTTTGCGCGCCTGTCCGACAGCTAGCCGGGGACGAAACGATGGCAACACCGCAGATCGGCTATGCGGCCATGCTCGAGCAGTTCGGGCCGGCCGAGGTGCTCGACTACTGCGCCCGAGCCGAAGCGTCCGGGTTCTCGGGCATCATGGCGGCCGACCATTTCCAGCCGTGGACACCCCAGCAGGGCCAGGCCGCGTTCGTCTGGGAAGTGCTGGCGGTAGCCGGCGCACGCACCGCGGGCGACCTGGGACCCGGCGTCACCTGCCCGTCCTTTCGCATGCATCCCGCGATCGTGGCCCAAGCGGCAGCAACACTCGAGGTCATGTATCCGGGCCGGACCTGGCTGGGGCTCGGCTCAGGCGAAGCGCTCAACGAACACGCCTTCGGCGCGTATTGGCCGGAGGCTCCCGAGCGGATCAACCGCATGTTCGAGGCCATCGAAATCATTTCCAAGTTGTTCAGCGGCAAGGAAGTGAAACATGAGGGCCGCTTCTTCAAGATGGAGACATGCCGCCTCTGGACCCTGCCGGACAAGGCGCCGCCGATCTATATCGCAACCGCCGGCCCGGTCACGGCCAAACGAACCGGCCAGTTCGCCGACGGCCTGATTACCGTGGGCGCTTCCGAGGGGAAGATCGAAGGCATCTTCGCCAAGTTCCACGAGGGAGCACTCGACGCCGGCAAGGACCCGGCCACGATGCCGAAGATCCTGCAGCTGCACCTTTCCTGGGCCGACACGGACGCCGAGGCGGTCGCGAACGCAATCTCCGACTGGCCCAACGGCGGGATGAATTTTCCCAAGCAGGACATCCGCTCGCCCAAGGATTTCGAGCAGATGGCTCGGCTGGTCCGGCCTGAGGACTTCGTGTGCCGCATGCTGATGTCCGCCGATCCGGAGATCCACCGCCGCGAGATCCAGAAGTTCCTCGACCTGGGATTCGACCGCATCTACCTCCACAACGTCGGCCGTAACCAGGCGGCATGGATCGAGGCCTTCGGGCGAGAAGTACTGCCGAGGCTGACTGCCTGAGACGGCAACCGCCCGCGACGTTCGGGCGCCGGCGATCGCGGTACGCTACGGCCGATGCTGCTGTTCAATCGGTTGGGAGGTCCGCCGTGGCGGATTTGAAGCTCGGGTTGCTGTGTTGGAACCAAAACACAGATTGGCCCGCCCTGCGCGATGCAGGCATTCGGGCCGACCGGCTCGGCTACGACAGCCTGTGGGCCTGGGATCATCTCTACCCCATCGTCGGCGACCCGCGTGGGCCGTTCTACGAAGGCTGGCTGACCATCACCGCCTGGGCGGCCGCCACGCAGCGGATCAGGATCGGGCTCATGGTGGGGGCCAACCCCTACCGGAACCCGACACTCGTGGCCAAGATGGCGGCGACCCTCGACAACATCAGCGGGGGCCGGGCCTACCTCGGAATCGGGGCGGCCTGGAACGAGACCGAGGCGCGCGACTTTGGCTTCGAATTCGGGGACGGGCCGCCCGAGCGATTGCGCTGGCTGGCCGAGGCGCTGCCGATCATGCGCGGCATGCTTGCGGGCGAGGCGCCCAGCGCGGCCGGCAATCACTATCACGCCCAGCATGTTCGGAATGAGCCACACCCGATCCAGCCTCGCCTGCCGATCCTGATCGGCGGCGGCGGTGAGAAGGTCACGCTGCGGCTCGTGGCGAAGTTCGCCGACGCCAACAACCTCGGGAACGGGTTCGAGACGGTGAAGGCCAAGGAGCAGATCCTGCTTCGCCACTGCGAGGAAGTCGGCCGCGACCCAGCCGAGATCGAGCGCACGACCGGTGTCGGCGTTGTCGTCATCCGCGACTCGCGCGCCGAGGCCGAGCGGGTCTTTCACAGCCTCTTCGAGCACAATCGCGTGGCCAAACATTGGCAGAACCAACCGATCGGCACGCCCGAGGACGTGGTCGAGAAGCTGGCCCCGTACCTGGGCATCGGGTATCGCCACATGATCGCGGGCCACCCAGCTCCGTACGACGAAGAGTCGGCGACAAGGCTGGCGACGGAGGTTCGACCGGTTCTCGAGCGGATGGGCTGAGCGCCGGCCACGTATTAGCCTTCCCGGCGCTACGCTTGGGTCGATCGATTTCGCTGCCGATCGGAGGAACATGCGCGTCGTTTGTTTGGCCGGGGGCGTCGGTGGAGCAAAGCTCGCCGATGGGCTTCAGCGGGCGCTCGCGCCGGGCGAGCTGACGGTCGTGGTCAACACCGGCGACGATTTCGAGCGGCACACGCTGCTGATCTGCCCCGACCACGACACGGTCGCGTACACCCTCGCGGGTGTGGCGGATCCGGCCCAGGGCTGGGGACTCGCGGGCGAGACGTGGCACGTGATGGACCAACTCGCCGGCCTGGGACAGGAGACGTGGTTCCGCATCGGCGACCGGGATCTCGCCACGCACCTCTTTCGGGCCGACCGGCTGCGCGCCGGACTGAGGCTCACCGAAACCGCCCTCGAACTGCAGCGGGCACTCGGCGCACCTTCGCAAATCCTGCCGATGACCGACGACCCGGTTCGAACCAGGGTCCGAACCGACGATGGCTGGCTCGACTTCCAGGACTACTTCGTACGGCTCCGCCAGGCCCCCGAAGTGCTCGAAGTCCGCTACGACGGAGTGCAAGCGTCGACGATCACCCCGGAGGTTCGCGCGGCAATCCGGACGGCCGAGGCGATCGTCGTTGCACCGTCCAACCCGGTCGTCTCCATTGGGCCCATCCTGTCCGTGCCAGGGCTCACGGAGGAGATCGCGGAGGCGCGACGGCGCGGCGTAAGAGTCGTAGGGGTTTCGGGGATCGTGGCCGGCAAGGCCGTCCGCGGGCCGGCCGACCGCATGCTCTCGAGCCTGGGCGAGGAGTCGAGCGCCCTCGGCGTGGCGCGGCG
>CAZRUC010000029.1:0-14081 GCA_964603175.1 uncultured Anaerolineaceae bacterium | reverse complement strand
GACGATCCAGTGAATCTGCGGGACGAGGACGAGCAGCGATGCCGAGAGCATCTCGGCCACTCCGAGGACAACTCGGCCGGGCGCCCACGCAAAGAGCCATCCGCTCAGGAGCGTGCCCAGCACTCCGCCGACTGCCCCGATGAGGAAGGCCAGGCCCATCTCGCCGACCGTCGACCCGGTTTGGGTCGCCAGGGCCGGTAGAGTCGGCCCGATGACGGACAAGTCAAGCCCGGTACACATGAAGAGAGCGAAATAGCCGATCGATTTCCGGACTGCCGGGCCCACTCAATCTCCGAGCATGGATAGATTTCGAAATGCGTTGTGTCGGCAGAGGATAGCCCAACCCTGGGACCGGGCAGGTGGGCCCGGCCTGGCTTCTGGCCACAGTCCTTCTGGACGGCCTGGCGCGCCGGAGCCGGCTCGGTACTGTCGACCGGCCCATCCGACAGGCGGCCACTCCAGGGGGGTTTGCCCGTCGCGAAAGCCCTGTGCTATATTCCCGCGGGCGACCGCCCGGTGCAGCCGTGCGCCGGTTCAGGTTGCTTGTCTGCGCTCAGGGGCCCTCTCTCCGGCGCGACCATTGGAAAACATACGAAGGGGTTCGCCATCAGCCGAGACCTGCGCATAAACCAGATGATCCGAGTACCGGACGTTCGGGTCGTCGACGAAGACGGAGGCCAACTGGGCGTCATGAGAACCATGGAGGCCCTGAGGCTGGCGCAGGAGCGTGGGCTCGACCTGGTGGAAGTTGCACCACTCGCAGTTCCGCCCGTGGTGCGGCTCTTGGACTTCGGTCAGTACAAGTACGAACTAACCAAGCGCGAGAAGGAAGCCAAGCGGCGGCAGCGGTCCATCACCTTCAAGGAGGTCCGCCTCAAGCCTAAGATCGGAGTCGGCGACTTCGACACGAAGGTCCGGCGTGCGGTCGAATTCCTCGAGGACGGCGACCGTGTTAAGGTTTCAGTCCAGTTCCGGGGTCGCGAGCTGACCCACCCGCAGATCGGGCGCGATCTGCTAGACAAGTTCGCGAAGCAGGTCGAGGAGCATGGAATAGTCGAACGGCCCCCGCTCCTCGAGGGCAAGTCGATGCACATAAGCCTCGCATCGACCCACAAGCCGAAGACACACGAACCTGCGCCAACGGCTCCCGCCAAGGGCCACGCACGAACCGAGGGCCAGGCGGTGCCGGCTGACGACGCAGCCGAGGCGGAAGCGAAACAAGACGTGCAACCGGCGCCGCCGGAAGAACCGAAACCCGAGCCGGAAGCCGGCGCGGCGTCAACTGGAAGGTGAGTCTCACGTGCCAAAGATGAAGAGCCACAAAGGGGCCGCGAAACGGATCGGGGTCACCGGCGGCGGCAAGGCGATCCGGGTCAAATCCTGGCGCGGCCACCACCTCGAACTCAAGTCGTCGCGACGAACCCGGCGCTACGACGGCAAGGGAGCCATAAGCCCCGAGTCCATCAAGCAGGTCCGCCGCCTGCTTCCTTACCTGGGAGTCTGATACTCAATGGCACGCGTAAAGCGGGGCGTAACCGCCCACCACCGCCACAAGCGACTTCTCAACGACGCCGAAGGCCGCACCGGTAGTAACTCGCGACTGGTCAAGCGATCTCGCGAGGCACTCCTCCACGCTCTGGCCTACGCCACACGCGACCGGAAGCAGCGCAAGCGCGACATGCGACAGCTGTGGATCATCCGGATCAACGCCGCGGCCCGTCTCAACGGCATCACCTACGGCAAGCTCATCGCGGGCCTCAAGGCCGCCAACATCGAGATCGATCGCAAGATGCTGGCCGACCTCGCCATCCGCGACCAGGCTACGTTTACCAAGATCGTGGCTCTGGCCCAGTAACCGAACCGCATAACAAACCCGGCGACGACGGAGAAGGGACGAGGACAGCTCCCGACAGGGAGGGTGGGCCGCAGACTGGAAGCTCACCCGGGATCGATCTCGTCGGTTCACTCCCGAGCCGCTCGCTGAAGCCCGGCATCACACCGGAGGGAGGCGGGCCGGTCGGCCCCCGATAACGGGCCACTCAAGCGCCCAAGGATTGGCGCCGAGCGAGTCGAAGAGATCGACAGCCCAGCGACGAATCGAACGGTCGTCGATCGGCGAGTCGAGATCAAGGCTCCGCGAGGACGAGAGGCGAGCGCACCTAGAGGTGCGTGAGCCGATCGCCCGGAGCGGCAACGCAGAGATCGACCGCCCAGCGACGACCCATGGGAACCGGAGTGGTACCGCGAGCCCTCGACTCGTCCCCGGACGATCGAGGGTTCTGGATTCTTGGGAGCGTAACGGCGTCGGCGGACTGCCGACAGGACGAGGAACGAGAGCGTGGACTTCGAGACCCTGAGCCGCGACCTGAGGCAGCTCGCCGACAAAGCCCTGGCGGACATCTCCGCCGCGGCCGAGCCCGCGGGCCTGGAGCAGCTCCAGATCCAGTATCTCGGCAAGAAGGGCGAACTGACCGCCGTGCTCCGCGGCATCGGCGCACTGCCTGCGGACGATCGGCCGCGCGTCGGCGCCGTCGCCAATGAAGTAGGGGAGAGGGTCAAGGCAGCTCTCGCCGCGCGCACGTCGTCCCTTCACGACGAGGTGCAAACGCGCCGCCTGGCCTCGGAAACCGTCGACGTGACCGAGCCCGGCCGCACCGTCCCGCGCGGCACGCTCCACCCGATTCCCGAGACGATCGCCGCTATCGCCGAGGTATTCGGGCAATTCGGCTTCGTGGTCTATGAAGGGCCGGAGGTCGAGGACGACCTGACCAACTTCCAGATGCTCAACATCGCCCCGGACCACCCGGCTCGCGACCTCTGGGACACGCTCTACGTCGACATTCCCGGGTATCTGCTCCGGACCCACACCAGCCCGGGCCAGATCCGGGTCATGCAAAGCACCAAGCCGCCGATCCGCGCGCTGCTGCCCGGTCGCTGTTTCCGGTATGAAGCCGTCGACGCGAGCCACGGCTTTGAGTTCTTCCAGGTCGAAGGCCTGATGGTCGACGAAGGCACCTCGATGGCCGACCTCAAAGGGCTGCTCGACGAGTTCGCCCATGCGCTCTTCGGGCCCCGCAAGACCAGATTCCGGCCGGGCTATTACCCGTTCACGGAGCCTTCGGTCGCCTTCGACGTCGAATGCGTGGTCTGCGGCGGCATCGGCTGCCCGGCCTGCTCGAAGTCGGGCTGGATGACGATCCTGGGCGCCGGCATGGTCCACCCGGTAGTGCTCCAGTACGGCGGCATCGATCCGGAGCGCTATCAGGGCTTCGCCTTCGGGATGGGGGTAGAACGGATCGCCAACCTGCGCCACGCCGTGCCCGACCTGCGCTACTACCTCGAAAACGACCTGCGCTTCCTGGAGCAGTTTCGATGAGAGTTCCCCTCAGCTGGCTGCGCGAATACGTCGACGTCCAGCAGACTCCCGAGCAGCTGGCCGAGCGCCTCACGCTTCTCGGAATGGAAGTCAAGGGCGTCGAGCAATGGGGCGCCGACTGGCGCTCCGTCGTCGTGGGCGAGTTGCTGACCGTCGAGAAGCACCCGTATGCGGATCGGCTGCACTTGACGACCGTCGACATCGGCTCGGGCGAGCCGCTGCACATCGTGTGCGGCGCCAACAACATCGCCCCGGGGCAGCGCGTGCCCGTGGCACTGCCCGGCGCGGTCCTCCCAGGCGAGCGGCGCATCGAGCGCACCGAGAAGATGGGCATCGCGTCGGAAGGGATGCTCTGCTCCGGCGACGAGTTGCACATCACCAGCGACGCCGAAGGGATCCTCATCCTGCCCGCGGACATGCCCCTGGGTCGCCAGCTTTCCGACCTGTACGGCGATGTCGTCCTCGACGTGGACGTCAAGCCGAACCGTGGCGACGCGCTCTGCCTGATCGGACTTGCGCGCGAAGTGGCGGCCGCGACGGGAGCCACTCTCCGCTGGCCGGAGATCGCGGTCGACGAGACAGGCGGGCCGGTATCGGACCGCCTCAAGGTCGAGGTCCGCGAACCGGAGCTGTGCACGCGTTTCGTAGGCCGCTGGATCAGCGGGGCGAAGATCGGGCCGTCGCCGGACACGATCCAGATGCGGCTCCAGGCCGCCGGCATGCGACCCGTGAGCAACGTCGTCGACGCCTCGAACTACGTGATGCTCGAGCTGGGCAAGCCGACGCACACGTTCGACGGGGCCGCCGTCCACGACGGCACGATCATCGTCCGCCGCGCGCTCCCGGGGGAGTTGCTCGAGACGCTCGACCACGTCCATCGCGAACTGACCTCCGATACCCTCATCATCGCCGACCCGCGCGGGCCAATCGGCATCGCCGGCGTGATGGGCGGCTCGGCCAGCGAGATCACCGATGCCACGACCGAGATCGCCATCGAATCCGCGGTCTTCGACCCGGTCAGTATCCGCCGGACCGGTCACCGCTATGCACTCCGGTCGGAAGCGAGCCTGCGCTTCGAGAAGGGCCAGGAATCCCGGCTCGCGCGCATAGGCGCCGACCGAGTCGCCCAACTGACCCTCGCATGGGCAGGCGGCTCCGTAGCGCGCGGCCGCGTCGATACGGCTCCCGAGGAACCGACTCCAGCCCGCCTGGCCTTCCGACCGAGCCGGGTCAGCAAGCTCATCGGCACCGCCATTCCGGTCGCCGAGCAGCGCGAGTTGCTGGCACGGGTCGGCATCGAGACCGAGGCGGCGCCGAAAGACGCGCTGGTCCAGATATCCGGGGAACCGAAGCCGCTCGTCGTCGAAGCCGGCGCGGAGGAGACGCTCCTGGCCGTGGTCCCGTCCTGGCGTCGCGACCTGGCCGTGGAAGCGGACGTGGCCGAGGAAGTCGCCCGCATGCGCGGCTACGAAACGACACCCGCGCATCTGCCCGACACGCTCATGCCGGCCTATCGTCCCTCACCTCTCGCGGTCCGACAGATGGTTCGCGAGACACTCGCCGGCGCGGGGCTGAACGAGGTCGTGACTCACGCACTCGTCTCGTCCACAGAGGAAGCTAAGCTCGGCTGGCCCGACGACCTTGCCGCTGAGTCGGGCACCGAGATCTCGGTTACGAACCCGCTCTCGGCCCAGCATTCGGTCTTGCGCCGGCACCTCGCGGCCAGCCTCCTCGACGTCCTGTCGCTCAACGAGCGCCAGGGTAGAGGCGCTGTTGCGATCTTCGAGGTCGGCCAGGCTTACCAGCGAGTGGGCGACGTCCCGTCCGAATGGACACGCCTGGGTCTCCTCCTGACAGGCGCCGCCGAGCCGGCTTCATGGAACCGCACCGAGCGGTTCTACGACTTCGACGACGCCAAGGGTCTGGTGGAGCTCCTGTGCCGGAGACTGGGACTCGGCACGCCAACCTACACTGCGGACCGAAGGGGCTTGCCGTTCCACCCGGGCCGGGCCCTCCAGCTCTCCGCGGGGAGTCCGGCCGTCCTAGTCGGCCGCGTGGCCGAACTCCACCCCGACGCCCTGCAGGCCTGGGAGATCCGCGCCCCTCGCGTCATCGTCGCCGAGCTCGAGGTGCCGGGTCTCGAGCGGGGGTCGCTGGTGCCGGTCCGAGTGGAGCCGATCCCGCGTTTCCCGGAGGTCGAGCGCGACATGGCCGTCATAGTCGTCGAGACGCAGACCGCAGCGCAGGTTGAGGCGGCCATTCGAGCCGAAGCCGGCCCGCTCCTGAGAAGCGTCCGACTGTTCGACGTCTACCGCGGCGCGCCGCTGGAAGCGACCGAGAAGAGCATGGCCTACCGCCTCGTCTTCGGAGTCGATCGGACGCTCACCGAGGCCGAAGTCGACGAGGCGGTCGCCGGCGTCCGCAAGGCGCTCGAGATCGGGCTCGGAGCTCGCCTGCGCGGTTGACCGAGGGTTCGCCGCATCGTACGAGCGTTCCAGACGGCCAGGTACGCTTAGCGCGTTGCCGCGAGGGGACGGACTGATAACCTTGCCGGGCGACCGTACTACTACGCCCGTTAGCTGAGGGAGGCATCTTGGACATCGTCGGGTTGGTCAAGGGCGCGCCGATCTCCGATCTCGTGATTCTCGGTGGGTTCGGAGTCGCCCTCGTGGTCGGCGTCATGCAGGGCACAATCCGGCGGCTGTTGGGCATCCTGTCGATCGTCTTCGCGTTCCTTGCGTCGGCGAACCTGCGGGATCCCGTGGGCGACTTCCTGGCTCACAACTGGCAGCAGTTCCCGAGCGGCTACAGCAAGTTCCTTGCTTTCGCACTCCTGTTCGGCGTCCTCTGGATTGGGCTGTCGCTTCTCATCCAGGGCTTCTACAGGAGAACGGAAATCTACGCCGCCAGACCGGTGGTAGATGAACTCCTGGGAGGCGCTCTGGGCCTCGTTCAAGGGTTCCTGCTGCTGTGCGTGGTCCTGGTGATCTTCGGCTCATACACGATGCCGCCCCCGTTCTCGGGCGAGATCGACTATCTGCGCCAGCTCCAGGACATCTTGCAAAATCAATCGCACATCGCCTCCGCGCTCCGAGATGGAGCCATTCCGGTGCTTGTCCACAGCACGGGCTTCCTGCTCCCCCCGAATATCGTGGCGATGTTCCCCTGAGAGAGAACCTCGCGTCCGACAGCCTGACCGCTGCACGATGGCTGATCGGCGCTCACCTCGTCCGGGAGGACGACCTCGGGCTTCGGGTCGGCCGAATCGTCGAGGTCGAGGCCTACATCGGCACCGAGGACCTCGCTTCGCATGCCCGCTTCGGTCGAACCGAGCGCAATGCGGTCATGTTCGGTCCCCCCGGCTTAGCCTACGTGTACCTTGTCTACGGCATGCATGAGTGTCTGAACGTCGTCACCGAACTGGAAGGCCGGCCGGCCGCAGTGCTGGTCCGAGCCGTCGATCCGCTGGCCGGCATCGAGCAGATGCGCCGGGCCCGCCGGGACTGGATCACGGCAAAGTACGCTCGCCGAGCGCCGGAGTCGCAGGCTCTCGCGGGTCGGCGAGTCGCCGAAATGCCGCAATCCGAGCTGGCCTCCGGCCCGGGCCTGGTGTGTGCGGCATTCTCGATCAGACGGGTCTTTGACGGGCTCGACCTGTGCGACCCGGCTTCGCCGCTCCGCCTCGAAATCGCCCCGACGGACTCACCCCCGCTGCTGGTTGCGAGGGGTCCGCGCGTGGGCATCGGCTACGCCGCGGAGCCGTGGTTGAGCAAGCCCTGGCGCTTCTGGGCCCAAGGCAATCCGGCGGTCTCGGCAGGCGACGGGGAGCGACGAAAGTGACGGGGCCGACCGACGAGTCGCGCAGCGCACCCGCGTCGAACGGAAGCGCGGACCTCGACCGCCGGTCGCAAGTCCTGCTCGAGTTCCCGCTGGTTCGTGCCCGGCTTGCAGACGAAACCGGCTTCCCGCCGGGGCGCCGCCTCGCCGAAGCCCTCGAGCCGTCCACGGATCGTGTCGTGGTGGCTCGCGGCCTCGAGGAAACGTCGCAGACGCGTTCGTTCGTGGCCGAGCATCCCGGAGCCGGAATCGGCGGCAGCAAGGACATCCTGCCCTGGATCGAACGCGCAGTCCGCGGCGGACGCCTGGAACCGCGGCACTTCCTGGACATCGCCGAGACTCTGGAGGCCGCTTCTCGGCTGGCCGAGGCACTGAGCGGCGACCGGCGGCCTTTGTTGCGTGACCTGGCTCGCGACGTCCACGCCCAACCCAGCCTTCGGAGCACCCTGAACCGCAGCTTCGACCCAACCGGGGAAATGGCCGACACGGCATCGCCACGACTGGGCGGACTCAGGCGAGCCGTCCGGATCGCGTATGACCGGTTGCGCACGCGTCTCGACCAGCTCGTGCATTCCGGCGAGCTCGCCAGCGCGCTGCAGGAACCCATAGTCACGCTGCGCGGCGGGCGCTACGTGATCCCCGTCCGCGCCGACGCTCGGAGCCGCGTCAAGGGCATCGTCCACGACGCGTCCGGGAGCGGACAGACGCTCTTCGTCGAGCCGATCGTGGCCATCGAGCTCGGCAACGCCTGGCGCGAGTCCCAGCTCGCCGAAGCCGCGGAGATGGAACGCATCCTCGACGAGCTATCCGCGCTCGTGGCCGGTCACGGACCCGAATTGCGGGAGACGCTCGACGCGCTGGCCCGTTTCGATTTCTGGGCCGCGAAGGCGCGCCTGGCCGAGGAGATGGATGCGATCCCCGCCGAGATCGCCGACCGGCCCGAGATCGTGCTGCTCGGGGCGCGCCATCCGGGCTTGTCCGGCCACGTAGTGGCGATCGACATCCGGTTGGGCAGCGAGTACACCGCGCTGCTCATCACCGGCCCCAACACCGGCGGCAAGACCGTGGCCCTCCGAACGCTCGGCCTGCTCAGCCTTATGCACCAAGCCGGCCTCCACGTCCCCGCGGACACCGGAACCAGGTTGCCGATCCTGCGCAACGTGCTTGCCGACATCGGGGACGAGCAGTCCGTGGCCCAGTCGCTCTCGACTTTCAGCGGCCACCTGCGGTCGATCGTCCGGATCGTAGAGGCCGCCGGTCCCGGCACCCTCGTCCTCCTCGACGAGCTAGGCGCGGGCACGGACCCGACGGAGGGATCGGCCCTCGCCCAGGCTCTGCTCGATTACTTCATCAAGGCCGGGGCCCTGGTCGGTGCAACGACTCACTACGCCGAGCTCAAGCTCTATGCCCACACGACGCCGCAAGCGCGAAACGCATCGGTCGAGTTCGACGTGGAGACACTGCGGCCGACCTTCCGGCTCTCGATAGGCTTGCCCGGGCGGAGTCAAGCTTTCGCGATAGCCGAGCGGCTCGGGCTCTCAACCGCCATCGTGGCCGACGCGCGGTCGCGCCTGACCGACGAGCAGCAAGCCTTCGAAGAGACCCTGGCCTCGATCAAGGCGACCGAGACGGAGACGACCGAAGCTCTGGCCGAGGCTCGCCTGGCGGAGGATCGGGCAAGAATTGCACTCGCCGCCGCAGACGAAGAGCGCCGCAAGGCGCGCCGCGAGCGCGACGAGTCGCTGAAGGCGGCGCGGGACGAAGCGGAGCGGGTCGTGGAAGACGTTCGGGCCGAGGTGCGCGGCATCCGCCGCCAGCTCGAGCGAGAGACCATCACCCAGCGCAGCCTCGACGAAGGGCTCGAACGGGCTAGAGCGCACGTCGAGCGCCTGCCCGCGCCGGAACCCGCGCCGGCACGTGTCGCGCCCGTGGTGCCGATCGCGTGGCATACCGGCATGCGGGCCCGCAATACGAGCGCAGGCTGGGAGGGTCGGATCGTGGCCCTCGAGAAGGGCGGAAAGCGGGCCACCCTCGAAGCCGGCGGCATACGCGTCATGGTCCCCGTCGGCGATCTCGAGCTCGCGACCGGTGGCGAATTTGATGCGAGTGCCTCAGGCGGCGCCTCAGGCGGCGCCTCAGGCGGCGCCTCAGGCGGCGCCTCAGGCCCTGATCGTTCCGCGTCGAGTCTCCAGTACGAACGGGCCCGAACGGTCGCGTCGTCGCTGGATCTTCGCGGGGCAACGGTGCAGGAGGCTCTGGAAGTGCTCGATCGCTACCTCGACGACGCCTCGCTGGCCGGCCTCGATCAGGCCATCGTCATCCACGGCATGGGAACCGGAGCATTGCGCGACGCGGTTCGGGATCACGCCTCGTCGCACCCGCTCGTCAAGTCGTGGCGCGCGGGCGGTCGAGGCGAGGGCGGCGACGGCGCCACCGTCGTTACGTTCTGAGACCGCCCGTTCGATCCCCGGGGATGCGAGAATCGCATCGTCAGCACGCGCATCGCGCCGTCCGACGCGGGCCAACAGAGCGGAGGAGCCAGTGAGCGTTTCGACCCCTCGGCCCACGCCCGGCGCCACCCCGCGGCCGTCCGGCGGGGGAGAGGCGGGCAGGGGAGAGGCCGACGCCGTGCGGCTCGTCGACGCCGGCGCCTGGCCGCCCGAGGCGTGGGACGCGCTCGCGGTCCGCAGCGATCTCGGCGAAGCCCTCCAGTCGTACGCCTGGGGTGAGCTCAAGCGTGGGCTCGGGTGGACGCCGCTGCGCTATGTCGTCGAGAGCGGCGGCCGGCAGGTGGCTGTGGTGTTCGTCCAGGAGCGGCCGCTCCTCAGCCGCCTACCAGGGCCGCTGGGACGCCTCCGCCTCCATTACGCGCCCAGGGGCCCAGTTCTGCTCGAAGCCACGCCTGCAGCCGCCCTGGCGGCCCTGGCGGGGATCGGCCGCCTCGCCCGGGCCCGGAGGGCGATCGCGGTCACGGTCGATCCCGCATGGGAGGAGAGCAGCGACCTGGCCGCAACGTTGCCGCGAGCAGGCTTCCGGCCCGCGGTTCGGGAGATCCAGGTCTCGCGCACGGCAATGATCGTGCCGCTCCAGCCGACCGAAGCTGCCCAAAAGGCGCAACTCGGCCACACCACGAGCTATGACATCGGCAAGGCTCGGAAGGCCGGGGTGACTGTGGAGCGGGTGGACATGGCCGATGCGGCCGCCAGAGAACCGGCCCTGGAAGAGTTCTTCGACATGTATGCCGCCACGGGGCAACGCGAGGGCTTCCTGGTCCGCGACCGCGAATACGAGCTCGAGCAGTGGCGGCGGCTCGGAGAGGCCGGCCTGGCGAGCCTGTGGCTGGCAGGCGTCTCCGGAGACCGTCAGACGGGCGCCGTGCTGCTGCATTCAGGGGCTCGGCTCGTGTATTACATGGCCGGGTCGCGGGACGATGCCGATCTGCATCGAACTCGCGCCAACCACCTTCTGCAGTGGGAGATCATCCGCTGGGCGTCCGCGGCCGGCTTCTCCGCGTACGACATGGGCGGCGTGGACAGCCACGCGGCGCCGGGCCTGCCCCAGGATGAATCCCACCCTCTATGGAACCTCTTCATGTTCAAGCGGCGGTTCGGCGCGAATGGAACCGTCATCACGGGCGCCCACGAATATTCCCCGCACGCATCGCTCGGAGCGCTGTGGCGTCTGGCGCGCCGCTTGCGATGAGCGGCCCACCGTCGGCACCGCGCCGCCCATCCCCGAGGTCGCGTGGCTGGCGGCCGCGGCGTGACGCCCAGCCCCGGCACGGTCGCCCCGTGGCGCGAATAAGCGCCGCCTACTCCCCCCGGACCGCGAGTGGCGGGAGAGGTGTCATCGTCGCGCCGGTCACAGTGGCCGGGGACGTGGTCCTGACAGCGGAAGCCGGGGCCTCAGATTTTGCGTCGGCATCGGCAGCGCGACTGCGCGGCCAGGCGATTGCCCTTGCCGGGTTGGTCGTGGTCGCCGGCGTCGTTCTGTCGCGGGTCCTCGGCTTCGTGCGGGTCGGCGTTCTAAATGCCGAGTACGGCGGTCTGAGCCCGCAGCTCGCGGCCTTCAACTTCGCGTTTCGGATCCCGGACACGCTCTTCCAGCTCGTGGCGGCGGGCGCAGTCGGATCCGCGCTCGTACCGGTCGCATCCGAGCTGATCGCCCGGGGCGAGGACGAGCGGGCGCGACGCCTCATCGGGACCATCACGAACCTGATGATCTTCGCGTTGCTACCCCTCGTGATCGTGGCCTGGGTACTGGCACCGTTGCTGGTCTCGACGATCGTGGCACCGAACGCCGACCCGGCCCAGCAGCACCTCACCACCGAGCTCACCCGCTGGCTGCTGTTCTCGCCGGTTCTACTGGGCATCGGCGCGGTCATGACCGCTGGTCTCAACGCGCTCGGGATTTTCAAGCCACCGGCGATGGCCCCGAACGTGTACAACATCGCGATCATCGTCGCCGCAATCGCCCTGACACCATTCTTCGGCGTCTACGCTCTGGTTCTCGGAGTCGTGGCCGGAGCCGCAGGCCACGTCGCCACGCAGCTGCCGTCGGTCGCCAGACACAAGCTGTACCGGCCAGTCCTGGATCTCCATGAACCCGCCGTCCGCCAGACCCTGAAACTCATCGCGCCGCGGGCCTTCGGCCTCGGGGTAACGCAGATTGTCTTCTTCTTCTATGTGTCACTGATCTCGGGCAACTCCGACATCAACATCTGGACGACGGCCTTCGTCACCCTGCAGATTCCAGTCGGGTTGATCGGGGTGCCGCTCGGGATCGTCCTGCTTCCCCCTCTGTCCCAGGCTTTTGCGCGGGGAGCAACGAGCCGCTTCAGCCGGCTGGTAGATCAGTCTTTGCGGCTGCTGATCTTCGTGGTCCTGCCGCTCACCGGAGTGATGTTCGTGCTGGCCGGCCCAGGTCTCACCCTGCTCTGGGGGCACGGCAGCTACACGCCCTCGGACGTTGCCTATACGACCTCGGTCTTCACGGTGTTCCTGTTCGGCCTGGTGGCGCACGTTCTTATCGCGCTGCTTGCGCCGATCTTCTACGCGGGCAAGGACACGCGGACTCCCGTCGGCGCCGCGTTGGTTGCGGTTGCCGTCGACATTGTGGGCGCGGCCGTACTATTCCCATTCTTCCATCTCCAGGGCCTGGCGCTGGCAATCGGCCTTGGAGCCTGGGCAGAGGTCGCGATGCTGTTCTACCTGATCGAGCGTCGGGTCGGGTTCGATCTCGCCCCGATCGGGCGTGGCGTTGCCGCGTTCTTGCCCGGGGCGGTGCTCGCGTCGGGAGCCGCGCTGGTCGCCGACCGCCTATTCACCGCGCTCACCCACAACTCGGCCGCGATCCCCGCGCTGTGTCTGGAACTCGGGCTGGCCGGTGCGGCCGGCCTAGCCACATACGCGGCCTGGAGCCGGCTGCTTCATCTCACGGAGCTGACCGAAGTGATAGAGCTGGCTCGGACGCTCACCCGCAAGCGGGCACGAACCTAGCGGGGACTCCCTGCCGTAACTCGACGTCGCCACGGACGGAACTTGCCTGCCAGGCCCAACAGGCCAAAGGGCGCCAGCAGCGCGGCCGGGGGCTGGGGAGTGTGTTTCGGCTTGGGCGTCGTATCGGCCGTGGGATTGACCTTGGGCGGCGTTGCCGGCAGCGCCGACTGGCTGTCGCTGGGCACAGGCGTGGCGTCGGTGCTCGGCGGCGCCGAACCCGACTGGGTGCAGCTATCGGTGGGCGCAAACGGCGCTCCCCATGTCGCCCCAAACGGCACGAAGAAGCTCGTCTCGTAGAAGTAGTTCGTCGGGGCATTGTTCGGACCGCCCCTCACGCCCACGCCCTTCTTGGCGGTTGCGATCCAAATGTTGTCGAATTTCTGGAAGTTGGGATTCCCGGCATCGATCTGACTGAGGTCGAGGAACCCCTTCGTCACCTTGGTGCCGGGGCAGTCCCAGGTCCACAAAGTGTTCGTGTCCGAGTCAACGTCGACGGGCACCTTGGTGTTGTCCACCTGCGTCGGCTCGGTACCCTTGATATAGACCTCGCTCACGGTCCTCGTCGTGTAAGGGCCGGGCAGCATCCCGCTGTACGCGTCGATGGTCTTGGTGACGATGCCGGTGGGCTGCTTGAAGGTCGCGATGGGCATTCCGGCCGTGACGGTCTGCATGAAGGCGTGCCAGAGCGGAGCGGCCAACTCGAGTGACAGTAGTTCCTTGCCTTGAGTGTGGTCGCTGTTGCCGGCCCAAACGCCCGTCACGATCGCAGGCGCGTTCGGGTCGGTGGGCGGTGCCACATAACCCAACGCAAACAGGTCTTCGACCTGATCGCTCGTGCCGGTCTTGAGCGTGGCCGGTCGAGCGTTCTTGCCGTCCAGGATCTGGTACTGACCCCACCAGGGGTTCTGCTTTGGATCCGTGTTGCTCGACAGGATGTTGGTAGTGACGTAAGAGGCCTGAGGAGTGGTCGGGTGAGTCGCCGGGGCGGTGTTGGCCGCGGCCGTCCAGACCGAAGTTCCCTTGGAGTCGAGGACCGAAAGGATCATCGTGCGTTGCTGGAGGGTGCCGCCGTTGGCCAGCGCCCCGTATGCCGACGTCAGATCCGCCGGATGGACCTCGACGGTACCCACGCCGATCGAGACGCCCGGGTTGGCATTCGGTGGGAAGACGAGGCCGAAGTCCTGCGCCCTCTGCACGAGATGGGCGACGCCGTTGATCGAGGCGGCCTTCACGGCCGGGATATTCAGCGAGAACTGGAGAGCTTCCCGCAAGCGCACCGGGCCGCGCTCGAAACCGTCGGCGTCGTGGGGCGTGTATCCGCAACCGAAGTCTGTGGCCACGTCCATGAACACCGACCCCGCCGTCATGCT
>CAZRUC010000028.1:9286-14257 GCA_964603175.1 uncultured Anaerolineaceae bacterium | reverse complement strand
GAAAGCCCGCGCGGCCCCACGAAGCTGTAGCGCCGCAGCCGCTCGACGTCGATCGGCCCTGCGGAAACGCCGATCAGATATGCGTCGCGGCGAACGTAATCGAGGTTGTCGACTGTGAATACGCCCGAGAGGAGCGGCTGCAGCCAGCGCAGCCAGCGGGGCATCGCCGGGTCGGAGATCGCCGGTTTCGAGATGAGGAACGAGACCCAGCGCGGATCGAGCGTCTCGTCCGGACGCAGTGCGTCGCGATCGGGTGCCAGCCCGGGCGCGCGCCGGATCGACTGGATGAGGTCGCCCAGCTCGCGCTCGATGATGAGCTGCGACAGATCCTCGTGGCTGAGCCCCTTGTGGCCTGGTCGCCGTGGATCGGCGGGAGATGGGAAATGGCACAGCACATGCTCGTCGAAGAAGTGGGCGAAAGGTCCGTGGCCAACGTCGTGAAGCAACCCCGCGAGACGCAAGGTTTCGACAACCAGCCCTTCGGATGGCGGCGCCGCACTCGGCTCGGCCGCGGCCAGCGCGGCGATCAAGCTCGGATACAGATGCCGCGCCCACAAGCCGGCCTCGTTCATGACTCCCAGGCCGTGGGTGAAGCGGCTGTGCTCGGCCGTCGGGAAGACCCATCGCGCGCTCTGGAGCTGGCTGATGCGGCGCATTCGTTGCAGCCAGGCCGAATCGAGAAGGTCGCCTTCGGCTGCGGTTTCCGGTCCGAGCCCGAGGCGTCGGGCGCGTTCGGGCGACAACCGCTTGGTCAGCTCGATGTAACCGTGGATCGGGTCGCTGACGAGGTTGACTGCCCACAGCTGCGGGTGGGCCTGACCGGGCTCCAGGGTCTCGTCCTGCATACCCAAAGCCTAGCCGATGAAGTGCCCCTGCACGATCGCCAGGATGAACATCACCACGAGCGCGCCGATCGGCAGCATCAGGACATCGAAGTCTCGCCCGTGTCCTCGGCCCCAGTCCCCCAACATCATCGACACCCTCCCCGAGCCGGAGGCGCACGCACACGGCGCCACGCCGACGACCGGGCGAGGATATCGGTGCCGCCCTCCGGCACCAATGGTCTGGCCGACAGGCGCAGCGACAATCTGACGACAGGTCAGTACCGGTCCGCCGCTGCGCGATAGGTGGCCGCCAGCTCGTCCCGCAACTCCGCCGGAGCCACCACCTCGACCTGCGATCCCCACGAAAGGATCCAGCGCCGGATCTCGATAGTGCCCGGGACCCGAGCCCGCCAGAGGACAGTGCCGTCGGGTTCGTGAGAAACCTGCTCGGTCGGATGCCAGGTGGTCTCGGTTACGCGCGCGGCAATCTCGGCATCGAATCGCAGGACGACTTCGACCTCTTCCTGATCGGTGATTACTCCCCATGCCCGGCCGAGGCTCTCCTGGACGATCCGCGGATCCGGCGGCTCGAACGTGTCCGGCGTTACGGCGATATCGAGAATGCGCTGCATCTTGAACGTGCGAACGGCGTCACGCGACTCGTCGAAGCCGATCAGATAGAGGGCGCGGGTCGTGGCGGATGCCTCGAGCAGGTACGGGTGAACGCGAGAGCGGCGCGGCGGCCGGCCCGGGCTGTAGGTCGCGGCATCGTACGTCAGCTCGACGACGCGTTGCTCCGCCCAGGCCCGCGCCAGGACCCGCAAGTGGCGCGTGAGCCGCTCGTCCGGCGGGCGGCTGGCCATCACGTCGATCGTCCGCTCGAGATGCCGCGCCACCACCGGCGGAAGGATCTCGGCCAGTTTCTGGAACGCGGCCCCGATGTCCGGCTCGTGGCGGTCGGCGAACTGTGCCATCAGTCGCGCGGCCAGGAAGAAGGCGAGAGCTTCGTCCAGTGTCAGGCGGAGCGGCGGCAGGAACGCGCCTTCGACGATGCCCCAGCGCCCTCCTTCGCTCCACAGCGGGATCTCGATCTCCCGCTCCAGAGCCTGGAGATCGCGGTAGACCGTCCGCCGCGACATCCCGACGAAACCTGCGACCGCGTCCACGGTCGCCCCTTCCGGATGCGCCGCCAGATAGCGAAGAACGCGATAGAAACGCGCCAGGCGATCGTGTTTGCCTTCGGTCGCCATCTCTAGCTGCTGGGCGGTGTGATCGAGACGGGCAGGCCTCTATCGGTCGCGGTCATGCTGACTTCCATCGTCGCCAGCAGACCGTGCGGCAGGATTTCCTGCGCGCTGCCGTTTACGCTGCCGAGCACCTTCCCGACTTCACCATCGCCGAAGACCCAATACTCGAGCTGGCCGCGCCAGGTCTCCACATCCGCGGTTCCTGCGAGCCAGACCATCTGTGGAAACGCCGCGGCGAAAGTGTTGCCGTCGATGGCGATGGCGCAATGCCGGGCTCGCGCCCCTTCCAGGACGTCCAATCCGCGGTCCTCGGCAGTTGCCCTGTTGCCTGTCGTGAGGGCGACGTCGAAGACCGTCTGGTCGAGCAGATCGTCTTGAGTCGTAGCCAGGGAGACGCCCACCCAGGTCGTCCCAGTTTCCTCGGACCAGGCCGACGACCCTACCCGGATGACCCGGTACAGTCGATCCGACGATGCGGTCTTGCCCACCTGGGCCGTCCAGACCACGTCGGAGCCCGACCGGCTGCCGCTCAAGTCCACGCGGCCGACGCCGCGGCCGTCCACGTCGCCCCACACCTGCAGGTCGATCGTGGAGGTGGCTGCTGGAGTGAGTGCCCCGTTGCAGTTGGGCGGCGTGAGCTGCGGTGACGTCGGCCCGAACCGCGAATACGTCTGTGGTCGACTGTTGAGAGCGGCGTTGTCGGCCAGGCTGACTCCGGCGAAGACGGCGCCGATCGAAGTCGTAGTCACCAGCGCGAACGCGATCGATGCCGCGAGGCGTCGCCGCCCGGCCCCCGGGTTCGGAAACGCAGGACGCGTCAGGCCGATGCCGGTGAACAGGCTCGTCGCCAGCAGGGCGAGCACCCAGGGATAGACGACCTCGGGAGACGGTAGGAGCGGCTCCGGTCCGCCCGTCACGATTTGCGAAGCGAGGCTCCCGATCGATGGAACCAGCAGCAACCCTGCTCCCAGCCCCAGCCACAACACGCCGGCCGAAGCTCGTTCGCCGCGCACCAGCGGCGGCCACACGGTCGAGGCGACACTCACCGGAAGCGGCAGGAGAGCCGCCAGGCCCACGAGCATATCGACGGGGCCGCCCGGCCGGTAGGCGATCAGGGCGACACCGCCGCCGAAGGCCCAAAGGACCGACAGGGCCACGGCAAGCAACCGCAATTCGAACACGCGAACCCGCACGAGGGCAGTCTAGCGGGCCGTCGCGCGCACGCGCGCCCTTTGGGTGGGCCAGCGTAATCAGAACGCACCAAGACTGGCCCGCAAGTACCTGGTACTCAGGGACGTCGGGGGCATCGTGCCGGGACGGGCCGCGTCCGATGGTTCAGATACGAGCGAAAAGGTATCTAGAAGGTCTACGAGATGGCTGGACAAGCGAGTCGCCGTGGCACAGACCGGTCCGGGCGAACGGACGGGCGGTATACCTCGGCCCGCGCCATCCGGTTCCCGGAAATTGAGCAGATCGAGAGCGACGTTCCGACCGAGGAGCGAGCTCAGGTCTTCGTCGAGACGCCGCTTGCGCCGGACTTCATATCTCGAACCGTCCGTACCGAGGCTTCCTACAGGTTGCTGACGGCTACGGGCCTCACCGGGGCCGAGGCCGCGGGTGTGATCGGCTACGTCGTCGGCCTCAAGGCCTCCGAACAACCGTGGACCCTCAAGCAGGTCAACAAGGTGCTCTTCCTCCGGGAGCTATACGCAAGCGGCGACTGGGGCGAGGCCGAGCGAAAGCCCGCCTAGCCCGGGTCCGCGAGTCTTTCGGCAGCGTGCCGCCGACAACTGAACCTCCAGGCGAGTCCCGGGCCCTCCTCCACTTCCCGGGATGAAGCCGTTAGCCGAAGCGGCATCCGACCTCCCGGGTGCCGCTTCGGCGTTTCGGCGCGTTTCGATGGGCGACTCGCCGCACGAACGTCGGTCGGGAGCCGCTACTATTCAGCGCCAATGGCCGGCCCTCTCATCTCCCTTCTCACCGACTTCGGCCTGACCGATCCTTCGGTCTCGGCGTGCAAGGGCGTGATATGGCGAATCGTCCCCGATGCGCGCTTGCTGGATGTCAGTCACGGGGTGACCCGTCACGCCGTTTCAGAGGGGGCAGCGCTGCTCTGGGCGGCACTCCCCTACCTTCCGGCCGGGGTCCACATGGCGGTGGTCGATCCGGGAGTCGGAACCGAACGGCGCGCGATCGCCCTGCGAACCGGCCGTGGCGACCACCTAGTCGGACCGGACAACGGGCTGCTTCTGCCCGCGGCGGAGCGGCTCGGGGGAATCGTCGCCGCGCACGTCCTCGAGAACGACGCCTACCGCCTCGCGCCCGTCAGCCGCACTTTCCACGCTCGTGACATCTTCGCTCCCGCGGCGGCCCATATCGCCCGGGGCGTGCAGATCGGTGCGTTCGGGCCGGCAGTCGACGTGGAGTCGCTCGTCAGGTTGGACATGCCCGGTCCGGTACTGTTGCCCGGATGGCTCGAGGCGAGCGTGGTGCTCGTCGACGCCTTCGGCAATGCCCAGCTGTTGGCCGAACGTTGCGACCTCGAGGCGGCCGTCGGGCCCCTGTCGGTCGGAGACGGGCTCACGATCGAGCCGGCCGACGGAGGGAGCCTCGGCGGCGGGGCCTCGATCGACCTGCGCTGGCGGCTGGCTTACGGCGATGCCGAAGCCGGCGAGCCGCTGGTGTGCCTCGACTCATACGGGCGACTCGCCCTGGCGGTCAATCTCGGCAACGCCGCAACGACCTATGGCCTCTCATCCGACCGCCGAATCCGAATTCGCCGCACACAAGAAGGCGCCTGAGCGAGGAACGCCGAGGCCAACGACGGAATGGGCCGTCTGCGACCCAGCACCCTCGCGCGGTCCGACGGCGCAGGCCAAGGCGACGACGAGCACCGGAGC
>CAZRUC010000028.1:5168-9186 GCA_964603175.1 uncultured Anaerolineaceae bacterium | reverse complement strand
TCAGAAGTCCGTGAGCGAGGAGCGCAGGAGTCAACGCAGGCATGCACCGGCTGACAGCACCCTCGCGCGGTCCGACGGCGCAGGCCAAGGCGACGACGAGCACCGGAGCGAGCGGACTCAGAAGTCCGTGAGCGAGGAGCGCAGGAGTCAACGCAGGCATGCACCGGCTGACCGCGCGAGAGAAACACCCGAAGGAACCTACTCGCTGCGTGGGTCTGACGACCGCTAGCAGACGCTCGGCCCCTTCGGGTGCACCAACCACACTATCTGACTTGAGGGTCGACGAGCAATCGGGTTGTCCACCGAGTTGAGCCTGGCAAGGCAGACTTGTCCACCGTCTGTCCACCCTCGCGCGCGGCGAGATTGCTAGGCGGCCGTGCCTCCGACTTCGAACAGGAGGCCCGCGTCAATCGACGCCGCCCTCCGCGGCAGCTCGGAGTCCTTGGCGAATGGAGCAACCACGGCGTTGGAGAGGCTGCGAAGCGCGGCCGGAGCAACGGGGAAGATGGCGCCGTCGACCCCCGCGGCCGCCCAGACAACAGGGAACGGGCACAGATCGGGGTCCATCACGACTCGCGCCTGATGGCCGTGGCCGAACGGCGGGATACCACCGACGGGGAATCCGGTCAGTTCGTGGGCCTCGCGAGCGGTCGCACGGCGGATGGCGAGTTCCCCGGTCACGGCGGCCAGCCTGGCAACGTCGACGGTGTTGCAGCCCGCCACCAGACAGACGATCGGCACCAGTCTGCCATCGGGACGCGGGGCGACGAACACGAGCGACTTGACGATCTGATCGAGTCTCACCCCAACGGCTGCGGCAGCCTGCTCTGCAGTTCGCGTCGGCGCCTGGAAGAGTGCGATTTCGAGCCTGACGCCTTTGCGCAAGGCTGCGTCGACTACGCGCTGGATAGCTGGGTGAGATATGCCCATCTCGTCAAATCTACCATGCGTTCGGAGAGGCTATATCGAAGATATCGGCTTGCAGGACGGCCGAAACAAGTGGTCTGTGGCCTTGGAGCACTCGACGGCTGCGAGTCAGGCCTGGGGCGAGGTGTCGATCGACGGCTCTGGAGCGGTCCGCATCGCCCCGGAAGCGATGCTGGCTGCCAGGTAAACGACCAGCGACACGGCCAGTGAGGGAAGCGTGCCACCCAGCCAACCGACGTACGTCGTCTCGGCAAGATATGCGGCGATGCCGCAAGCCCACGCAACCAGGGCCACCGGATTCACACCGTGAGATCGACCCCGACCGTCCGCAGGGTAGAGATCTTGCGTCGTGTAACGCCGCCGATTGAGAACGAAATAGTCCGCGAACAGGACACCGAACAGCGGCGTAAAGAGCGAGCCGACCAGATATAGGAAGCTTTGGAAACTCCCGAGGTCGACCGTCAGGGCAATGGCCAGGCAGAGTCCCCCGATCGCAGCCACGAGGACGCGGGTGGCCAGCCCGGGCAGGACGTTCTTGATCGATATGGCTCCCGAGTAGACGTCGGCAAAGGCGTTGTCGGTCTCGTCTCCGAGCAGAAGGGCCAGGCCGGCGGTGCCGAACGCGACGGTCATGATCGATCCGATCAGGTCCGACGTCGGCAACACGAGGATCAGCAGGACACCCAGCGTGTAGAAGAGGACGTTGGAGACGGCAAAGCCCGAGACCGTCCCCCAGAACGACGAGCGGGACGTCTTGGCGAAACGATTGAAGTCCGCGATCAGCGGCAGCCAGCTGATCGGCATCGCCACCACGAGGTCGATCCCCTGAGCGAAGTTCAGACTGCCGTCGCCCGGCCTACTCACGAGCGTGTCGAAGTTGGCGTGGGTGACCACGTACAGCGCCATCCACGCCCCGGTAACCAGAACGATCCAGATGCCGGCCTTCTCCAGCCACTGGCGAACCACGACGAGTGGGCCGCCGAGTGCGAGGACGGTTACGACAATCGCCCAGACGATCGCCCAGATCGGATAACTCGATACTCCGAACACCGATTGAGTCAGGCGGGACGAAGCCTGGGCCATGATCACGAGCTCAAACGCCCCCCAGCCGACGAGTTGCACGACGTTGATCAGGCTCGGCAGGTAGCTGCCGCGCTGACCGAAGCTGGGCCGGAGACCGACCATCGACGGAATGCCGTTGTCGCTGCCCACGACTCCCGCCAGGCCGAGCATCACGTTCCCGATCAGCGTTCCGACGAGGATGGCTGCGATCGCTTCCCAGAATCCCAGGCCGGGCACAAGCGCCGTACCCGCCAGCAGGACGAGTAGGCCGACGCCGAGATCGGCCCAGAGCACGAAGTAGTCGAAGAAACCGAGCACGCGATAGCGATCCGGCACTCGTTCGATGCCGATCGTCGCCGCGGCGAGATCGCCGCGCGGGACTCCAAGCGGTTGAACTTCCGCTACCCCATGTTCGGCGACCACGACTCCTCCGTGAATCTAGAAAGCAACGTAGCCGGTCCGGACCGACTCTGCGACCAGGCCTGCCGGTGCGAGTTCCACGTGTCCCCTCGGAATCAGCCCAACTACCTCGCCGACGACAGTTGGACGATCGTCACCCAGGGCCGCCGTCAGTTCCCCGAGCCGATCCGCGGGGGCCGTGAACAGCAGCTGGTAGTCCTCGCCGCCCGAGACGGCGAGCTCGAGCGCCTTCGCCCGGCCGAGCAACGACAAGGCTGCGGAGTCGAGTGGGAGTCGGTCGACGTCCAGCCGGATGGCCACGCCGCTGGCCCGGGCCAGGTGCCGGGCCTCGCTCGCGACCCCGTCGCTGACGTCGATTGCGCAGCGCACACCCACGCGAGCAAGTACCCGCCCCGCAGCCAGTCGAGGCTGAGGCCGATGGTGCGCCGCCAGCACTTGCGCGGCCTCGGGTCGCAGGAGGCGGGCGCGGTCGCCCTCGAGCAGAAGCGCCAGCCCTGCCGCCGAAGCCCCGACGGTGCCCGTGAGGACGAGCAAGTCACCGGGTACGGCGCCGTTACGTCGCAACAGCCGGCCGGATTCCGCCTCTCCGATGAGGGCGACGTTCACGACCAGCGGCCCCGAGGATCGGACCGTATCGCCACCGACGATCCGCGTGCCGGTCAGGCGAGCCAACTCGCTCAAGCCGTCGTACATCTCCTCGACCAGCGCCGCCTGGCCCGGAACCAAGGCAACGGAGACGAGCGCCCGCCCAGGCGTCGCGCCCATGGCCGCAAGGTCCGACAGGTTGACCGCCAGCGCTTTCCAGCCGAGATCGTGGGGCGAGGTCCAGTCGAGCCGGAAGTGGACGCCTTCGACGAGCATGTCCGTGGTCGCCACCACGAGCGCGCCGGGGGTCGGCGACCAGGCGGCGGCATCGTCACCGATCCCCAGCCCGTCGGTGGCAGGGTCGAGGTGGCTGGCGAGCGCGTCGATCAATTCGAACTCGCCGGGGCCACTCATCGAGCGGACCTCGCGGGGAGCGCCGCCTCGGCTGCCCGCACCGCTTCCAGCAATTCGGCCGCCGCTCTGCCCGGATCCTGCGCGGCGGTGATGGCGCTGATTACCGCCACCACGTCGGCGCCGGCGCGAATGGCGGCTCCGGCATTCTCGGCGTCGATGCCACCGATCGCGACAATGGGTTGGCGCCACGCGGCGCCGGCCGCGCGCACGTCGGCGACGAGCGCCAGCCCCGTCAGGGTCGCATCCGTCTTGGAGCCGGTCGGGAAGATAGCGCCCACGCCCAGGCAGTCGGCCAGGACGGCCTCCGGCGCGCCCATTTGCGCAGGTTCGGTTATCGACAAACCGATCAGCGCCGACTCGCCGAGGAGGCGGCGCGCGGAGGCCAGAGGCATGTCGTCCTGGCCCAGGTGGACGCCGTCGGCATCGGCGGCAAGGGCGATGTCGATCCGATCGTTCACGATCATGAGAGCGTCGAAGCGCCGAGTGAGCCTCCGTACCGCGAGGGCGATCTCCAGAGCCCGTCGCGTGGATCCGCCCTTCTCTCGCACCTGGACAACGCGGACGCCGCCTGCCAGCGCGGCTTCGACGATCTCCTCGGAACGACGTCCGC
>CAZRUC010000028.1:0-5068 GCA_964603175.1 uncultured Anaerolineaceae bacterium | reverse complement strand
GTGATGCGGCCCATCAGCGGGTGCCCGTTGTGGACTTCGGCCAGGCGGCTGCCATCGGAGACGTAGTCGACCGTCCCGCTGACGACCGCCGATCCACCGAACCGCACCGCGGTCAGCTTGGCCGCCTGAGCCGGATCGCCCGAAGCGACGGAATCCACGCCCCGGATCTTCGCCTCGATTCCGGCGATCGCGGCGAGCTCGGCCGCATTCCCCCGGACTACTGCCATCCTCACGCCTGAGCGAATTCGTTCCGTGGTCGTGGTCCGAAGCTGTGTGGCGCCCACGCCGACCGGATCGAGGACGACGGGGATGCCACGCGCGTTTGCCTCCTGGCCGGCTATCAGCATCGCTTCTATCCAGCGATCGTCGAGCGTCCCGATATTGAGGACCAGCGCGCCCGCGTAGGCCACCATCTCGCGTACTTCGTCGATCGCGTGAGCCATCACCGGCGAAGCGCCGAACGCGAGCAGGACATTGGCGGTGTCGTTCATGACGACGAAGTTGGTGATGTTGTGAATGAGCGGCGTCCGCTCGCGGATGCGCGCCAGCGACTGCGCGGTCAGCTCGGCCAGATCGAGCTCAGACATCGGACGTCCTCCAGAAGTGGTTCACCGGCCCGTGGCCGGCGCCAAGGGGTTCCGCGTGTTCGATCGCTCCCTGCAGGAAGGCGCGTGCTTCCCGTGCCGCCACCCGCGGCTCCAGCCGGAGCGCCAACCCGGCTGCAATGGCCGCCGAGAAGGTGCAACCGGTGCCGTGCGTGTGGGGGGTGTCGATCCGCTTGCCCGAAAGAACCTCGAACGATCGGCCGTCGAACAGGAGATCGTCGGACTGTTCGCCGTCGAGATGGCCGCCCTTGACGATGACCAGTGCCGGCCCGAGGTCGTGGATCCTTCGCGCCGCCTCGCGCGCCGATTCCCCGTTCCGCACTTCGATGCCGGACAACACCGTCGCCTCGGGAGCGTTGGGCGTCACCACGGCGGCGATGGGCAGGAGCAGTTCTATGAGAGCTCGAACCGCCTCGGGACGCAGCAGGGCGTCGCCGCTCTTGGCGACCATCACCGGGTCGACCACGAGCGCCGCCACCGAATAAGCGCGCAGCCGATCGGCGACGGCTTCGATGATGGACGCGCTCGACAGCATCCCGGTCTTGACCGCGTCCGCCCCTATGTCATCCAGAACGGCGTCGATCTGGGCCGCCACAATTTCGGGCGGAACCTCGTGGATGGCGCGCACGCCGACTGTGTTCTGGGCCGTGACCGCCGTGATCGCCGAGGTTCCGTACACGCCGAACGCAGCGAATGTCTTGAGATCGGCCTGGATACCGGCCCCGCCGCCCGAGTCGGAGCCCGCGATTGTCATCGCCCGTGGTCGGCGCGGCGAGGCGCCCGCACGCGGCGCGTCGGCCTTCGGCGCTTCGTCCGCGCGGCGCGGCTCGCCCTGCTCCTCGACCATCACCGTCGACCAAACCCGTTCATCTTCGACCTCAGAAGACATATATCGCCGCGCTCCGCGGGGAGTGCGGCGAGGGAGTGGTCGAGCCTGCTTCCTTCGCTGGTATTACCCAGATCAGGTACGGCGGGTCTGCGGCAGGTGCCGCACTCTCAGCGCTGTTGGCGCTCCCCGGAGGCGTATTCGGTTGTGGGGGATCGTAACACCGGCCGTCGCGAGCACGCGCGTGTGCCCAACCGGCCATCCAGGACCGCGGGCGACGCAGCGATCCATCCCGCGGGCGAGGCAGCCTGGCGCCCGACTCGTTCGAGGCCTCGCGGCTAACCTGAGCCGATGAGCGACATCCCGAAGGTGGGCGAGCTCGCCCCCGATTTCGAGCTCCGCGACGACGAGGGACGGCTGCATCGCCTCTCGGACCGAGGCGGTCACTTCACTGTTGTCTATTTCTATCCCGGCGACGACACGACCAATTGCACGATCGAGGCCTGCGCGTTCCGCGACGTCCACTCCTCGTTCACGGACGAGGACACGGAAGTCTGGGGTCTCAGCCCGCAGGGCGCGGCAAGCAAGGCGGCGTTCCGCGCCAAGTACGGGCTCCCGTTCACCCTGCTTCCGGACGAAGGGCACGCGGTCGCCGACGCCTACGGCGCTTGGGGAGAGAAGCATCGACCGGGCAGGACTTTCATGGACGTCCTGCGGACCAGCTTCCTGGTTGGCCCCGATGGCCGGATCGCCCACGTCTGGACGGCAGTCAAGGCCGAGGGTCACGCCGCCGACGTGCTCGAGGCCTTGCGCGAAGCCCGTTCGGCCGCCGTCTAGAGCTGCGGCGCCGGGACGACGGTTCGACAGCCGTGACCGACGTCGCCTGGTCCTGGGCATCAAGAGAGGCTTCGCCCGTGGGGGGAGACGAGCGAAGCCTCGGCCGGCATGATAACTCGCATCTGCAAGACGCGGGAAGCGTTTCGCGCCAACATTTGAAGAGTCCCACTCAGCGGCCGTTGCGACCCGTCACCAGCGAAATCCAACCCAGTAGCCAGGGCACGACATGACCGAGGAAACGACCAGCCCGCATTCCTGGCGCCCGCAGCGCTTCATGGTCATCGTCGGACACCCCGACGACGCAGACTTCGGGCCTGCGGGCGCAGCAGCGGCGTGGATAAGGGCGGGCTCCGAAGGCTGGCTCGTGTGCTGCACGTCGGGGGATGCGGGCGGCGAGGACCCCGAGATCGACCCCCTGGAACTGGCCCTAGCCCGAGAGGGGGAACAGCGCCGGGCGGCCGAGATCGTCGGCTATGGCGGCGTCACGTTCCTGCACCAGCCCGACGGGGGTCTGGTCAACGACATGTCTCTGCGGGAGATGCTCGTGCGGGAGATCCGGACCTTCAGGCCAGACGCGGTGCTCTGCGGCGACCCCGAGGTGATCGTCCACCGCGGTGGCGGCATCAACCACACCGACCATCGAGCGGCGGCCATCGCGGCAGTGGACGCGATCTATCCGGCAGCTCGCAATCCGCTGGCATTCCCATGGCTCGCCCGGAACGGCCTGGCGGCGCACAAGGTCCGACGGATCTACCTGATGTGGTCAAATCAACCCGACGTCTGGATCGATGTGTCGGCCACCGCGGACGTAAAGATCGAGGCGTTGCGGGCACACGCCAGCCAACTCCATGATGCCGAAGCAGTCTTCTCCCGCATCCGCGGCCGGTTGGCGGAGCAGGGAGCCCAGATCGGCAGTGCGGCGGCGGAGGCCTACCGGCTCGTGGTGCTCGATCAGGATCCCGACGAAAACCCCGAGACGGAAGAGGCCCTCGCGGCCGACTCGGTGGCGCCCGCCGGCGGCCCGACCGACTAGATCGGGCTCGGGGCCAACAGCAGTTGACGCAGACGCGGCCACTCGTTCCACAGGTCCGCGAGCTGCTCGGTGCGCCAGCCGAGCAGTTCCACCATTTCTGCCATCGTGAACGACGGCGCTTCTTCGGCGAGAAGCAGGTCGGTGTCCACGCGAACGTCGCTCATCAGCCCGGCGGTTTCTTCCGGTAGTGGCCAGTTGCGGACCCGCACGGCATACAAACCAGCCTGACCCACCGCCACGGCAAGATCCCGTCTTTCCGGAACGCGTCCGTCGGCGAACCTCGACATACCGTCGTATCGGAAGCCGAGGGCCGCCAGACCTCGGGCGACTTCCCGCGATTGCTCCCGGTCGAACTGGTTCCAGAACCGGTTTTCGGACGGAAACTCGAGGCAGCCGGTGTCTATGGCCGCCGCGACGACAGCATCCACGAAGTTGGACAGCAGCAACTGCCAACGGCGTCGCTGATCAACGTCGTCGCCGGCAAGCGCAGCCACGAGCCGGTTCATCGCCGCGCGATCGCGGCGGAGCAATCGCACGATCGTAGGTGGTCGAGGGCCGCCGAAATCGACCTTCGGGGCGGCCGGCGGCGGACTCTCGGCCGGCGGCGGACTCTCGGCCGGCGGCGGACTCTCGGCCGGCGGCGGACTCTCGGCCGGCGGCGGACCTTCGGCCGGCGGCGGACCTTCGGCCGGCGGCTGAGCCTGGGCTACCTCGTTCGCGCCCGCGGCCTGAGCGACCGGCGGCGGTTCGACAGGCGGTGGCACGACAACCGGCGGCACGACCGGCTCGTCCGGCGGGACCGACGTCGTGGGCTCAGCGGACGAGACAACTGGCAGGTCCCCTTGAAGCTCGTCGAGTTCGCCGAGCCCTTGCTGCGCCGCTCGGCAGGCCGCCTCGGCATCCTCGGCCATGGTTCGGCTCGTTTCCGCCGTGGCAGTCAGGCGATCGAGCTCCGCGTCCATCCTGGCGGCCTCTTCGCGTTCGCGCTTGATCTGAATCTGATCCTCTCGGACGCCTCGGTTGAGCCTGTTGATTTCGTCGAGCCAGACTGTGGCTGCAAGTTCGACGTGGGAGCGAATCTGTGCTGCTTCGACCCTGGCCCGGAATTCGCGATGGGCGGCTTCCTTAGCCGTCCGCATGACTTCGGGATTCACTTCGGCGGATACTCGGGTTACGAGAGCCAGCTGGCGGTAGTAAGCATCCCGCGCCTGGGCCACGCGGGCATACGCGGCGTCGGCCTCACGCCGCGACAACTGTGCGAATCCGCACCTGATCTCGATCAAGCGCTGACGGTTCGCGGACGCGTCGAGGTTCTCGGATTCGGGCTGAGACCCAGTGCCCTCGCCCTGATCTGGCTCCACGACCACGGCCTTTCTAGCGACGGATTCGACCCGACGCTCGGTGGTCGGCGACCGAAACGCGTGGGTCCGGGCCCGGGTTGAACGTGTCGCTGAAACCTAACTCGACTGCGATAGGCGAAGGTGCGGATCGTCGGCGATTAAGTCCGGGGAGCCGACTGGCGACGGCCGCGATTCGTGCGGCGCTCAGGTGTGAGAAGCCCGACGAGGAAACCGTCGGCGTGTTTTCGAACGGCGATCTCGACGTTCGCTTCAGCTGCTACACGGAGGAGCCGCTGCCGGATGGTGATTGGCTTCTCGTCGGCGTCGAGCCGGACGGCGAATACCTGCTCCGGTCCTTTGAGCTGTCCTATAAGGCGCCGGAACTGACGCTGCTGCTGCTCGCGCGCCTTTGCGGCAGGACTAAGTT
>CAZRUC010000027.1:0-14696 GCA_964603175.1 uncultured Anaerolineaceae bacterium | reverse complement strand
CGCGTAGACAGCGGTCGCCTCGCCTTCCTCGACGGCGCGGAGCAGCGCGTCCCAACCCGGACGCTTCGTGCGATCCTTCTTCCCAGAGACGTCCAGGTCGGACAGGATCACAACGTCTGCGTCGCCGTGTCGCGCGGCGAGGGCGCGGATAGCGGCCTCCTGCGTCGCCGGAGAAAGCGTCCGCGCGATATCGTGGACGACGGACTTGCGAATGTAGCCGTACGCGGTCATCGTGAGTCTCCGATTGAGTCAAGCGAGTACGACTAACGATACGTCTAACCTGGGATCGCCTGGCCGAGATCTGCGGGCAGTTCCTCGGGAAGGGCCAGCAAGTCCTCGTCGAGGGCAGGCTCCAGACTCGCCAGTGGGACGACGACCGCGGCGCACGCCACTGGAAAACTGAGGTCGTGGGCAGCTCCGTCGAGATGCTGTCGGGTCGGCGCAAGCGCGATTACGAGGCCGAGTCGCTGGCCGGCCAGGCCGCCGGGGCGACAGACACCACTCAGCACACGGACGAAATCGGCGACGCCGCAGTGAGCGCGGCTCAGGCCGAGGCCGACGAGGCAGGTTCCGACGAGGACGAGCCCGCGCTCGTGCTTGCGTAGCAAACCCAACCGCGGAGCGCGGCGGGCCCCCTCCCCCAGACCCGTCGCGCTCCGATCCCCTGTCTCAACTTATCGAGATACACGGGTGGGACAATCCAACAGGACGCGGCGTGAGTTGACGCGCGGCATCGGGGGAAGGCGAGATGAGGCGGATCCGAACCAGTTTGGTCCGAGGCCTGGTGCTCTGGACCCTCTTCATGCTCGTGGTCGCCGTGCTGTTGGTACTGCAAGCCGCGTGGAGCCTCATCAGCGCCGGACAAGCCTGCTTCTTCGACTCGCAGGTGCCGTGCCCGACTGGGAACGACCCGGCCGTCGCCAGGCTCACCTTCGCGTTCTTCGGGGTCCCATCGATCTGGCTCGCCGGGATCGGTCTCGTCGTCGTGAGACGGGCCCTGCTGCGCCGGCGGCACCAATCGGCCGGCTAGGAAGCGAGGCCGACTATCCCGACTGAGCCATGCCTACGAATCGAGCGAGGATCCGCGAAAGGGCAGGCCCGGCAATCGCGGCACTCGCGAGCACCTCGGCGTGGCTCAGTTCCGTGCCCGAGAGACCCGCACCGGGGTTCGTGACCAGGGAGACGCCGCAAACGCGGAGCCCGGCCCATCGCGCGGCGACGGCCTCCAGGACCGTGGACATTCCGACCGCGTCGGCTCCGAGGCGCGCCAGCATCCGAACCTCGGCCGGGGTCTCGTAGCTCGGTCCGGGGAGGGACGCATAGACGCCGTCGGCGAGAGCCACGCCTTCGGCCTCGGCGGCGGCGTGCAGGCGCGATCGCAGCTCGCCGTCCCAGACGTCGCTCATGTCCGGGAAGCGGAGGCCCAGCTCGGGCGCGTTCGGCCCCGTCAGCGGCGAACGGCCGGTCAGGTTGATGTGGTCGGAAATGGCCATGAGAGAGCCCGCGCCGAACTGCGGATTGACCCCGCCGGCGGCGTTCGTGAGCACCACTACCCCGGCCCCGAGCCGAGCCATCAGGAGGACGGGCTGCGCGACGAACCCCGCCGAATGACCCTCGTACAGGTGAAACCTCCCCTGCTGGACGACCACCGGGACTCCGGCAAGGCGCCCGAAGAGGAGCTGACCGGCGTGGCCTGGCGCAGTCGCAGGCGGCCAGCCGGGCAGCTCCCCGAACGGGATTGCAACCTCCAGGTCGAGCGCATCCGCCAGGCCGCCCAGGCCCGAACCGAGGACCAGACCCACCGTCGGCCGCAGGTCCGTCCGCTCGCAGACGGCACGCTCGATCGCGTCGAGCAGCGCAGGTTGATCGGCCGGCGGGATCTCGCGGCCCAGGAGGAAGCTCACTCCGCGTCCGCCAGGTTCCGCGAGTCAAACGAGAGGGGCAACAAGTCCCCGATCCGCGCCACCCACACCCGATCGCCGACGCTCGATGCCGCGAAGACGAACACCTCCGGCCCGAACTCGGCCAGGAATTGGCGGCAGATCCCGCACGGGCTGGACGGCTCGGCAGTAGGAGTAACCACTACGCAGACCCGGATCGTCGTTTCGCCGGCGGCAACCGCCCCGACGACGGCAGCGCGCTCGGCGCAGATCGTGGCTCCATAGGATGCAGATTCGACGTTGCACCCCTGGAATGCGGCACCGCTCCCTCCGAGGATCGCCGCGCCAACGGCGAACTTCGAATAGGGTGCCCTGGCGCGGCCCTGGGCTTCGAGAGCCATCGCCAACAAGACGCCGAACTGCGGCAATCGTGCGGCGGCCTCCGCCCGGTCGATGGACTCCACTCCACTACCCGCCATGTCGCAAACCTCGCTCCCCGGCTGCCGCGCAGCAGTGATAGCTTCTCCCCGGAACACCAGCGTCACCGCCGACCGAGGAGAGGACGACCGATGGATACAAGCGGCCCTGATCGAGCTCCGGGCACCTCATCCGGCTCGGCCGGCTCGGCAGGGTCGGCCGCACGTCGGGCCGACACTCCGACCAACGAGACGGGGGCACAGTATCACCTGCATCTCACTCCCGGCCAGATCCCGGCCACGGTGCTGATGCCCGGCGATCCCGGCCGCGTCCTACGGATGATGTCGACCTGGGACGGGGGCGAGGAGCTGGCCTTCCACCGCGAATACCGCTCGGCACGTGGCACGTACAAAGGCGTACCGATCGGGGCGATATCCAGTGGCGTCGGTGCCCCCAGCCTGGAAATCGCGGCCCAGGAATTCGCGGTCATCGGCGGCCAGACGATCCTTCGAGTCGGTACGTGCGGAGCGCTGCTGGCCGAGATAGAGCCCGGCGATCTCATCGTTCCGGCGGCCGCGGTTCGGCGCGACGGCACCGGCGATCGATACCTGCCGGCCGAGCACCCCGCCTTCGCCGACCCGGAGGTCTACATGGCCCTCGTCGAGGCCTGCGAGCGGCTCGGCTATCGATACCATGTCGGCATCGTCTGCAGCGTCGGATCTTTCTACGTAGGACAGGAACGCCCGGTCAGCGGAGGTTTCTGGCAGAGCGGGGCGGACGGCCTGATCGACGACCTGCGCAAAGCAGGCGTGGCTTGCCTCGAGATGGAGTGCTCCGCCCTCTTCGTCCTGGCCAGGCTCTTCGGCATGCGCAGCGGCGCGGTCCTCGGAGCGGTCGCCAACAGGGTCACGAACGCGTTCGGCGACAACGGCGCCGAGGAACGGGCGATCAGGGCGGCGAACGAAGCGGTCGTAATCCTGGACGACTGGGGCAAGCGCAAAGCGACCGCCGGCAAGCCGAACTTCTATCCGTCGCTCGTCAAGGGCTAGGAAGCGGACTCCCGCTCGTAGGGCTGGCCGTCCGCAGCCGGCGCAATGCTCCGCCCGATCAGGCCCGCCAGGATGACGATCGTGATGATGTAGGGCAGCGCCTCCCAGAATTCGCCGGGGACGTGCCCCATCAGCTGGCCGAGGTCGCCGGTTGGGGGCGAAATCTGAAGCGACGTGCTCAGGGCGGTGGCCGACGCGAAGAGCAGCGCCGCGCCGCATGCGCCCAGCGGCGTCCAGCGACCCACGATCATCGCCGCCAGTCCGATGAAGCCTCGTCCGGCCGTCATGTTGGCGTCGAATTTGGTCGTGTGCTCCATAGTCAGCCAGGCGCCGCCGAGCGCCGCAAGCGCGCCCGACATCACAACGTTCCGATACCGCAGCCGGATGACGTCGATCCCGACCGTCTCGGCAGCTCGCGGGTGCTCGCCGACCGCGCGAGTCCTGAGGCCCCAGCGCGACCGGAACAACATGATCTGCAATATGACCACGAGCACGATGGCGGTCAGGCCGATTGGACCCTGGCTCAGGACGGCATTGATGAGCCATCCAACCAGGGGCAGGTCGGCAACCTGCTTGGGGACCTCATACGGCGCGAAGCTGCCCGCACCCGTCGGCGACTGGGAGGCAACCAGGCTGTACATGTAGCCGGTGATTCCGACGGCCCCGATGTTGATGATCGTGCCGCTGATGATCTGGTCGATCCGCAGCGAGATGGCCAGCCAGGCATGGAGCAGCGACACGGCCATGCCCGCGAGGATCGCCGCGATCAGTCCGATCATCAGCGGCATGGTCACGCCGAACAACGGCAAAGGGGTGCCTTGGCCCAGCAGCCCCACGGCCGCGGCGCCGACGATCCAGCCGACGAACGCGGCCGTCAGCATGATCCCTTCCAGGCCGATGTTGACGACGCCGGATCGTTCGCACATCACTCCGCACAAGGCAGCCAGAGTGATCGGGACCGCGACCGCGACCGTCGTCTGCGACATATAGCTGATGTTCGCCAGCACGTAGCCCAGGAACTGGAAGACATCGCCGAGGCCCGGCAGCCCATTGAGGGCTTGCGGAATGCCGCTCATATCACGCCCTCCGTCGGCACGGACGTGTCGATCCCAACCGAGGCGTTGGGGCTGACCGGACTCCCCGCTCTACCCCGCAACCAGCGTCTCAGGATATTGACCACGAGGAAGACGAGGATGATCGCCTGGAGCGCGTCGACCAGCTCCGGCGGAACGCCTGCCTGGATCTGCATGGTCTGCGATCCTGCCCGCATCGCCCCCAGCAGCAGTCCCGCGAACAGGACGCCCACGGGGTTGGACCGACCGAGCAGCGCGACGGTAATGGCGTCGAAGCCGACGGTGGTGTCGTAGCCGGGCGCCATTTGGTGGACCACGCCGAGCAGGGTCGTCGAGCCGGCCAGACCGGACATGAAGCCCGCGATCGACATGGTCAGCACGATAAGCCGGTTGGTCTTCATGCCGCTGTAACGCGCTGCGTCCGGGTTGGCGCCGGCGGCGCGGATCTCAAAACCGAGGGTCGTCCGGTAGAGCAGGAACCAGATGATGGGCACGGCCAGCAGGGCCAGCAGAATGCCAGCGTGACCGTCTCGCCCCAGGATGATCGGCAGGGCCGCGTTCTGAGTGGCCACGTCCGCCGTGATCGGCTGGTGCGCACCGGGCAGAGCCAGCGGTCCACTGATCGCCCAATAGGTCGCGAACACGAAGACGTAGTTGAGCATGATCGTGGTCACGACCTCGTGAGCCCCGGAGGTGGCCTTGAGGAAGCCCGGGATGAAGCCGGCGGCAGCCCCGAACAGACCCCCGACGAGCAATGCCAGCGGTATCGTGATGAACGAGGGCTGGCTGCTTCCGATGGCGGTCGCCACTGCCATCGACCCCACGGCGCCCATCAGAAATTGGCCGCGCCCGCCGATATTGAACAGTCCCGCCTTGAAGCCGAGTGCGATGCCGAGTCCGGCCAGGATCAGCGGCGTGGCGTAGACGAGCGTGGATGTGAGGCCGTTTGGGCTGGCCACACCCTGCAGCAGGGCGGCATACGCCGCGAGCGGCAAGCCCACGTCGAAGTTGGAATGCCTCGGCACCAGTCCGCTGAAGAGGGTGATCCCGACGGCCCCAACCAGCAGGGCGAGAAGGATCGCCACGAGGGGTTCGGCGATGGGTGCCGCCGCGGCGGAAATGGCCCTGGCGATCTGTGGCAGCCTCTTGCCGGAACCGCTCACGCCAGCGCCTCCTTCTCGTTCTCCGCCGGCTCGCGACCGCCCGTGGCCATCAACAAGCCCACCTCGCTCTTGTCCGCCGTGCGTCCGTCGAACTCGGCGACTATCCGCCCGCGATACATGACAGCGATCCGATCGGACATCTCCATCACTTCGTCCAGCTCGGCGGAGACCAGCAGTACTGCGGTGCCCGAGTCGCGCTTGGCGATGATCTGGCGGTGGATGAACTCGATGCTACCCACATCCAGGCCTCGGGTGGGTTGGTCGAGGATGAGGAGCTCCAGCTCCCGATCGAACTCTCGTGCCACAACCACCTTCTGCTGGTTTCCGCCCGACAGGGTCGAGGTGGACACCTGCGAACCTGGAGTTCGGATATCGAAGCGCTCGATCTGCGCCTCTGCCGACTCCAGGATGGCGGCGTCATTCCGGAGCAGGCCGCGCGCGAACGGCGGCCGGTAGTAGCTCGTCAGCACCAGGTTGTCGTACAGCGCGAACGACAGGATCAGGCCGAAACGCTGCCGGTCCCCGGGGACGTAACCGACACCAGCCTGGTTGACCGCACGGGGCGACAGGCCCGTTATGTCGCGATCGCGCAACGTCACCTTGCCGCCGATCGGACGCCGCAGCCCGACCAGCGCCTGGATCAGTTCGTCCTGGCCGTTGCCCGCGACACCCGCCACACCGAGTATCTCGCCGGCCCTGATCTCGAACGTGGCTCCGGGCACGACCTCATGGTGGCGGTCGTCGGCTACGCGCAACGCCTCGACACGGAGCGCAGGCCGACCGACATGGGACTCTCCACGATCGACGGTCAGCTCCACCTCGCGGCCGACCATAAGCTCGGCGAGCTCCGCTTCGGTGGTCTCGCTCGGCCGCCTTTCGCCGATCACTCGACCCCGCCGGATCACGGTGACCCTGTCCGCGATCTCGAGCACCTCGTACAGCTTGTGGCTGATGAACACGATCGAACGGCCGTCGGCGGCCAGGCGCCGCAGCAGGGAGAAGATCTCCTCGGTTTCGTGAGGTGTCAGGACAGCCGTGGGCTCGTCGAGCACGAGGATTTGGGCGTCTCGGTACAGCGCCTTGAGGATCTCGACGCGTTGCTGCTGTCCGACCGACAGAGAACCGACGGCCGCGTCCGGATTCAGGTCGAATCCGAAGCGAGCGGCCAGGGCGGCAATGCGAGTGCTCGCCTCCCGTCGATCCACGAAGACCGCGTTGGCCATGGTCTCCGAGCCCAGGATCACGTTCTCGGCAACGCTCAGGACGGGCACGAGCATGAAGTGCTGGTGGACCATGCTGATGCCGCGGGCGATTGCATCCGAAGGCCCGGCTATCTCGACGACTTCCCCATCCAGCAGGATCTGCCCCTCGTCGGGGCGAGCCAGCCCGTAGAGAACGTTCATCAGCGTGGTCTTGCCGGCGCCGTTTTCCCCAAGGAGAGCGTGTATCTCGCCCCGGCGCAGATCCAGGTTTATGTGATCGTTGGCCACCACCCCTGGATATCGCTTGGTAATTCCCCGCATCTCGAGGGCGGGTGCGGCAGCGCGAGCTTCTTCACCGGTCATGGCTTCCTCGATCGGCCCCGGATCGTCCGAATGCAACCGAGCGGGCCGCGCCGGAAGGGCGCGACCCGCTCGAAGTGTTACCAAACGCTACGGATTCTCGTTACTGGCCACTCCACGTGCCGCACGTGGCGGGGCACGTCTTGAGACTGCCCGCCTTCATTGCTGCCAGAGCCGCGTCCAGCTTGCCCTGGACGTCGGCCGGGATCGAGATAGAGGTGTTGTGGAACGGCGACACGCCGATGCCGCCGTTGGAAGCGTCGAATGTGGCCACGCCGCCCTTGGCGGTTCCCCCAGCGATCAAGGTGATCGTCTGGTTCACCGCGCTCGAGAGGTGCTTCTCGGCCGAAGTGACGATGCAAGCATCCGCGGTGGTGTACGACTGGTATTCGTCTACGTCCACGCCGACGGCGAGGATCTTGGCGGTGCAGGCTGCATCGAGGGCGGCATTACCCGTGCCACCGGCGACCGGGAAGAGGACGTCGACGCCCTGCTGCGCGATGAACTGGGCGCCGAAGGTCTTGCCGCCGGCCGGGTCGTTGTAGGCCTTGTTCGAGTCGCCGGTCGAGAAGAACGCGGTCTTGACCTGAACGGTCGCCTTGTACGAGGCGGCTCCAAGCTGGAAGCCCTGCATGTAGCGCACGACGGCCGGGTTGTTGTTGATGCCGCCGATGGTGCCGATCACGCCGGTCTTGCTCACTGCGGCAGCGACGATGCCGGCGAGGTAGCCCGCCTGGTCTTCCTTGAACTGGATCCCGATCAGCTTGGGCAGCAGCGTTGCTGCGTCACCCTTGCAGGCGAATGTGCTGTCCGGGGCGCCGGTTGCGTCTACACAGGGCGCGACGTCAACGGCGATGAACCAGATGTTCGGGTTGGCCTTGGCGGCTTTGACAGTGGCATCGCCGAGATTGAAGCCGACGGTCACGATGACGTTGTAGTTCTGATCGACGAACCCCTGGATGTCCTTCGTGTAGTCGGAGGCGTCCTTGGGGACTGCGTAGTTGACGGTCGCCCCAAGGGCATCGGCGGCAGCCTTCGCCCCTTCGTACGAGTACTGGTTGAAGTTCTTGTCGGTGATCGTTCCGACATCGGTGACTACGCCGATCTTCAAGCTCGAACTTGCGGCGGCGCTGGCGCTCGTACTCGGCGAGCTGCTGCCGCCCGAGCTCGAGCAAGCCGTGACGATCGCAGCCGTGGCAATCAGTGAGAACAGTCCACGGAGCTTCCCGCTCATATGGCTCTCCCTGTCAATCGGAATCGGGGTCCCAGGCTGAACCTCTTCGATGACACGGAGTATAGGGCGGCGGCGGCCGGCGGCCCCTGGCGGGTTCCGCGGCGAGCTCAGCCGGCGACCGGCACGCCGATCCAGAAGCGCAGGCCGTCGTTGGTCACCAGCAACCCCGTCGGGCCGAGGGCGGCGCTCCAATCGCCTATCCACGGCAGGTCGCCGGTCTGGCTCAGCGCCACCGGAGCGAGGTCTGCCGAGAAAGAACAGATCGTCGGCTGCTTCGTCCAATCCGATTGGTCGTAGCCGATTCCGTGGCTGCCGTTTGTGAGCACCGTCACTCCGGTTAGATCGGGCCCCGCGTTCACGAGCTTCCACGTCTTCCCGTTCGACGAGGTCCAAGCAGCATCGACTTCCGTTTGGCTCCCGCGGGTATTGTCGTAGGTCGACGAGCGCTGCCTGGCCAGGAGACCTTGGTCGCTTATCCGCACGACGGTCATGTCGACAATCTGGCCCGGCGTCGTGCCCGCCAGCGTGTCGCGGGTCCAGCTCTTCCCATCCGGGGACCACCACAACGACCCCGTCTTGAGAGAGTCGGCCCAGCCGCCGCCCGCACAGCCTCCGCCGTGGCTGAGGACGAATCCAGACAGCACAAAGCCGCCGGCAAACGACGCCGGGGAGCCGAGCCAGGCAGAGCCGTCGAACGCCTCTGCGGGAAGCGCGCCCTGTCGCCAGCTCCGTCCGTCGGTCGAGGTCCAGACGGCCTCCTTGTCGGTCGAGCCGCCCAGGGCGAGGAAGCCATACGAGCCACCCGAGATGGACGACAGGCCCGCAGCGCCGACTGCAGCGGAAACGTCAACGCGGGCCCAGGACAGTCCATCAGGCGATGACCACATTTCCGGGCCGACGTACCTCGGGCCGCCGCAGCCGTCGCCGCATGCCAGCCAGGCGCGAGCCAGGAGACCGTGCGGGCCTTCTTCGAAGATATCCATTTCGAGGCTGCAGAAATCGTGGCCGTCCGGGCCCCAGGACGACTGGTCATAGTCCTTGAGGCCGGCGGCAAAGTCGCGTGTGTCCAGCTTCAGCCCTGAGGTCCAGTTCAATCCGTCGGCGGAAGACCACGGCACGATCGTGCGCGTTTTCGAATTCCAGGCGAATTCGACGAACCCGCGACTCCAGCCGTGCAGAGCGAAGTCTGGGCTCCGCAGGTCCGGGGTGATCGTCGGGACGGCCGGAGCGTGCCCGCCGGGAACCGCGATCCAGTTGATCGACGTCCAGGTCCCGGCAGGCACCACGCCCACCTGCGGCAACGGGCCCTTGACCAGCGGAGGTGTCGGGGTCGGGGACGGCTGTTCGGTCGGGTTGGGCGCAAAGGTTTCTTCCGGAGCCCACGTGGCAATCGGCGTGCTGGTGGGCTCGGGAGTCGGCGTCGGAAGCGGCGGTTGCCAGGTGGCAATCAGGGTGGCGGTCGCCGATGAGGACACCGTCGGCGTCGCTCCGGCCGAGGCGAGCTCGTCGGTGACCCGCGCGGCAGTGCACGCCAGAGCGCTCGTGCCGATCAGGACAATCGCCCCGATCAGCCCGGCCCGACGGCCTAAACCCCCGCCGATCGCGAAGAGTGACATTCCCACAGCGTTCCCCTCCTGCCGGTCAGCCCGCGACCGGGATGCCAATCCATATGTCGCCCGCCGAGTTCGCGACGATCAGCCCGGTAGGACCGAAGGCCACCGACGGCCACCCCATCGAGGCGCCGAATACATTCTGGTCTGGGACATCTCCGGTCTGGGCGAGCTTGGCAACACTCAAGTCCGGCTCGAACGCACTCACCTGGATCTGCTGGCCTGACTCTTGTGGCTCGACGATCGAGAGGCCTCGCCGGCCGTTCGTGACCAGCCACCCCGTCAGCGCCGGACAAGGTTTCCAGGTTCGCCCGTCGGTCGACGCCCAACTGGCACTGGTGTCGGCGCCAGATTCGAAGGCGTACAACGCGTGATCGCTGATCCGGAGTACTCGCATCGTCGCCTCGGCTGCATCCGTGGTTCCGGGGACTTTGTCGCGGGACCAGGTGAGACCATCGGGGGACCACCACAGCGAGGGCGTCATGAATGGCGGGCCGCCGCAGCCGGGACTCTCGGCTGATGGAACCGCGCCGGCGAGGATGTAGCCTCCTGCGAACGCTGTGACGTCATTGACAACTAGACCCCCGAAGGCCCTCGCCTCGACATTCACCCGGCGCCATGAGAGGCCGTCCGTAGAGGTCCAGACCGCCGGCGTCGCGACGGTGATGCCGGTGAATCCGGTCGCTATGTAGCCCGCCGAACCGGCTTCGATATCGATAATGGAACCGCCGCCGAAAGCCGTGGCCACGCTGACGAAGCGCCAGGCGATGCCGTCCGAGGAGATCCACATGGCCGGCACGCTCGTTGGGCCGCAAGCCGCGCCATACGTCCCGACCGCTAGAAGACCGGACGGGCCTTCGACCACAGACCCCACCCGAATTGGGCCACTGGGCAGCTTGGTCGTGTCCAGCGCAGTGCCGGCCGTCCAGCGAAGTCCATCGGCCGAGTAGGACGTTGCGATGAAGGACGCGTCCGCCGTGCCGTTCGTTCCGGCCCCAAAGGCCACATACCCGCCGCTCCAACCGAAGACCTGGAAGCCGTCAATTTCGAAAGCTCCGGGCGCATCGACGATCGGGGCCACAGACACCTTCGTCCAGTTCATCGACGTCCAATTGCCCGTCGGCGCCGGCCCGATCGGCGGCAGCGGTGGAAATGTGGGCGACGCCGTCGGGAGGTCAGGCGTCGCGGTGGCAGTTGGTGTTTGGGTGACCGCGGGCGTCAGCACGGGAGTCGGGGTCGGGGAAAACCCATGGCTTGGCGAACCACCGCTGGGCGACGCCGATGCGACCGTGCATCCGACGCCGCTCAACCCCAATGCCGCCAGCGCCGCCATGCGCCACAGGCGATCCGGAATCCGTCCCATCTCGTCCCTCTCAGGTGTTCGACTGGCCCGAACGCGTTTGAGACGGCGAGCCGCCGCGCCCTGTGGCGTCAGGCCGGGCGGTACAGCTCTCGGCGATCGAGTCCGCTCGCGGCGGCGACCTGACGGACGGCATCGGAGCGTTTGGCGCCGGCAGCAATCAGGCGGGCAACCTCGGCGCGGCCCTCGGCCATCGTTGGCGCGACGACGTCCCGCGCCGAAGCCGAACTCGATCCCAAGCTGCCGGCCGCACGCCCCTCGACGACGATGGCGAACTCGCCGCGGAGCAGGATCTCGCCGCCGGCCGCCTGGGACGCAAGGTCGGCGAGGGTTCCGCGGACGACTTCCTCATGCAGCTTTGTGAGCTCGCGGCAGACAGCGGCCAGCCTCTCGCCGCCGCATGCAGCCGTCAGGTCGCGCAGAGTGGCCGGCACACGGGACGGCGCTTCGTAGACGACGCAGGCGCGCTCGTCGGCCCCGATGCGGGATAGGCGATCGCGGCGCTCCTTGCCGCTCCGTGGCAGGAAACCCTCGAACGTCCAGCGGGGAGCGGCGATGCCGCTCGCCACCAATGCCGCCAGCACCGCCGACGCTCCTGGGATCGGCACAACCGCCCCACCTTCGGCAGCCCACGCACCGGCCAGCTGGCTGCCCGGGTCGCTGACCATCGGGGTTCCTGCGTCGGTCACGAGCGCGAGGTCGCGGCCGGAGCGAAGGTGTTCGAGCAACTCCGCTTCCCGACCCGGCCCGCTCCGAGCGTGGTAGCTAACCAGGTGCGTGGTGATCTCGTAGCGCGCGAAAAGGCGGAGAGTGTGGCGTGTGTCCTCCGCGGCGACGAGCGGCACGCTCCGCAGAGTCTCCACGGCGCGGAAGGTGACGTCGCTCAGGTTGCCGATCGGGGTGGCGACGATGTACAGGCTGCCGCGAGCCGAGGTTGGTGTCGGTGCCGCCGGTGGCTCCCACGGCCGAGCCTTCTTCATCGACGAGCCGAGCCCGGCCGTCGCCTCGGGTACAGGTAGTCGACGCCCGTCGTGCGCGGTCCGAGCTTGGCCACGGGCGGCACCTGGCGTTTGAACTCGGATACCGCAACCAGCCGCTTCACCCGCTCGATGGCGACCACTGGGAATCCCATCGCCACAAGCTCCTCGTCGGTCCGGCGCTTGTCGATCATCCAGAAGAGCAGCCGATCCAGCTCCGGATATGTGAAGCCGGCTTCGGCCTCGTCGGTCTGGCCGGGCCATAGGTCCGCCGATGGCGCCTTGCGGATGATCGCCTCGGGAACGCCCACGGCTGCCGCGACCTGGCGCACCTGGCTCTTGTAGAGGTCACCGATCGGGTTGAACGCGCACGCGGAGTCACCGAATAGCGTGGAGTAGCCGATAAGCGACTCAGTCTTGTTGCCTGTTCCCGCTACCAGGCCGCCCCACGGAACCGAGCGGTCGTAGAGGACGCACATCCGCTCTCGGGCCATCAGATTGCCGCGACGCAGCGGGCTCGCGTCTCGGGACCCCTCTCCGCCCGCTCCCAGCTCGCCGGCGCTCCCGAAGTAGCCGTCCACCATGCTGCTAATGTCGACGATCTCACTGGCGCAGCCGAGCCGATCGACCACGATGCGGGCGTGCTCGACGCTCTCCCCCGAGGAGGTCCGATACGGCATCAGTACGCACAAGAGCATCTCGGGCCCGATCGCCTCGGCCACCAGATACGCCACCAGCGCGGAGTCGATCCCGCCGGACAGGCCCAGCAATGCCCGTCCGAACCCCGCCTGCTGGAGCTGGTTCCGAATGAAACCCACCATGACGCGCCGCGCCACGTCGGCGTCGATGGCCAGCTCGGGCGGAAGCTCGAACATCGGGCTGGCTGGCTCGGACGATTGGTCGGCGTCGGCCTTGCCGTCGGTGCTCATCGGTCGGTTTCGTTGCCGCCGGAAGCCGACCAACGATTGGGGATGCCACGGGTCTCAGGGCGCGCCCAACTGTCGAACCCACCGTCGGGACCGGCGTCGTGGCCCAGTTCGGGTTCGGGAGCGTGGCGATCGTCGAGCCCTTCGCTCGCCTGGTCCAGAGGCATGTCGGTCCGCTCGGCCAGAATCCGCCGCAGCTCGCGCAGGTGCAGCTCGGGCCGCTCGTCGCGTAACAGAGGCAGGCTTATACGCTCGCGGCGGACGTCGCCCAGCTCGATGTCGACGAAATGGAGTCCCTCGTCGAAGAGCGGCGCCGTGAACAGCGCCTCGCCGCTGGGCGCGATGACCTCCGAACCGCCCCAGAAACTGACCGTCTCGTCGACCCCGACGCGGTTGCAGAAGACGACGAAACACGTGGTCAGCTGGGCGTAGGTGCGCATCAGCGTCCGCCACGAAACCGCCGTGCCGAGGCCGACTTCGTGGATCGCAGCGAGGTCGCGGCCGGGCGAGGATGAGACGTTGATCAGCAGCTGCGCGCCGTCCATCGCCAACGTTTCCGGGACCGCCATGTGCCAGAAGTCCTCGCACACCCCGATCCCGAGGCGAATGCCCAGGCACGAGTCCACGGCTCGCAACTTGTCTCCCGCGGCAAAGAAGCGCCGCTCATCGAAGAGACCGTAGGTCGGGAGGAACAGCTTGCGGTGGACGAACCGAACTTCGCCGTCCTCGAGCAGCGCAGCGGAAATGAATAGCCGATGGTCGTCGGCCTCTTCAACGAACGACACGACGGCCGATAGGCCCCTGGTTTCGGCTGCGAGTTCGAGCAAGCGCCGGTCGTCGTGGCGCATGGCCACCTCGGCCGCGAGGTCCTGCAGCTGGTAGCCGGTCAAGCCGAGCTCCGGGAAGACGACAAGCTGGGCGCCGCCGGCCCGCGCCTCGGCGATGAGGGCAGCGTGCCGGGCAAGATTCTCCTCGAGCATCCCAAGCCGGGGCGCGAGCTGAGCCAGGGCTATCCGAAGCGGTTGCACGCTCGAAGTCTAGCCCCGCGGCGCGGAGGAGTGGTTACTCCGACGCCGTAGCGGTGTCGATCGCCGATTGCGTGGCCGCCGTTTCAGACGCCGCCTCGCCCGTGACCTGCTCGGCGAAATGGCACGCGACCTGATGACCGGTCTCGAGGGTCCGCAACGGCGGATCCACGGCCGAGCATTCGGCGGGGTTGCCGAGGCGTTCGCGGAGCCAGCAGCGGGTATGGAAGCGGCAGCCCGACGGTGGGTTGGCGGGACTGGGCACGTCGCCCTTGAGGATCAGGCGCTTCTTTCGGATCCTCGGGTCCGCGACCGGCACGGCCGAAAGCAGGGCCACGGTGTACGGGTGGCGTGCGCCCGCGTAGATCGTGTCGACCGGAGCGACCTCGACGAGCTTGCCGAGGTACATCACTCCGACCC
>CAZRUC010000026.1:0-14743 GCA_964603175.1 uncultured Anaerolineaceae bacterium | reverse complement strand
GTGGGTCGACCTGGTAGTGCCCGCGGCCGCCGTCGACTATGCACTCGTCCGCGAGCTCGCACTTCTGGAGCCGAACGGCCCCGGCAACCCCGTGCCGGTTCTGGCCGTGACCGGCCTTCGGGTCGTCCGTGCCCGCTCGGCAGCGGGAGGGCATACTCAACTTGTCCTGGGCCGCGCGCGAGACGTCCTCGATGCCGTGGCCTTCCGGCGACCGGACCTGGCAACGATGCTCCGGCCGGGCGACATGGTCGACGTCGTGGCGCGAGCTACGAGCCGTCGTTTCGGTGGCTTCGAGTCGATCCAGATGGAGGTTCTCGACGTGGCAGCGGAGGGGTCCCAGGTGCATGCCGCCGAGGGCGCCTGAGTGAGGGGCTTTCCTCGAGACGGCGGTTTCGCCCGGGTGGCGGCCGCCCTGTCGGCGATCGCGTTGCTGGTTGTGGGCCTGATAACGCTCGACTTATACCGCAACCCGATCCCAGCTTTTCCCGGAGGCGCTCAGGCGAGCCCGACCGCGACCCCGACCTCCGTCGTGTTGGGCGCCACCCCGGCACGTTCTGAAATTGCCACTCCGAGCCCCAAGATTTTGTTGCCCGGGACCCTCGTCTACGTGAAGGACAGGAACCTGTGGCTCCAGACCGGGACTCGCGCGACGGAGTTGACCATTTCGACGGATGGTTCTGCAGCCTCGCAGCCGACATGGTCGCCCGACGGGCGGTGGATCTACTTCATCGATACCCGGATCAAGTCGGCCAGCTGGTACAACCCCGACGACGGCAGCGCGATCAGCGAATACACGCTCACATACCCCGTCCTGTGCCGTATCCGGCCCGACGGCACTGGCCGGCAGGACATGCTTTCCGGTCTCGTCAGGAGCGGGTCGCTCGAGAGCTTCTACTGGATACGGCAGCCTTCGATCTCCCCGGACGGGGCAACTGCGGTGGTCATCTCCGACGGACCCACAGGTCCGGGTCTGGTTGGATCCGCGGATACCGTCCTGCATCTGGTGAATCTCCAGACCGGCAAGCTGGAACCTGCCCTGCCGGTTCGTGAGAATCCGCCCCTGGGCCAATCCGATCCGGTCTACTCGCTGGACGGGTCGAAGATCGCATACGTCATGGAAGGCCGAAACGGAGCCGACGGCGCCCCGGGCATCTGGCTCTACGACGTCGAAACGGGGAACGCCCGACTGCTCGCGGCCGGGTATCGGGGCCCGGCCTGGTCGCCCGACGGGAGGTACCTGGCGGCGACGCGAGTCAGCGGCAGCGCGCTCGACGTCGTGGTTCTGGACGCGAACACAGGGAAGCAGGTCGGCCAGGTAACCTATGACGGCTTCTCCTGCGCGCCCGTGTGGTCGCCCGATGGGGACGCCCTCGTCTACTTTCACTTGAGCAGCACCGTCGTGGACATGTATATGACAAACGTGAGTCGATCGGGTAGCCAGTTCCTTTTCAAATCCGAACCGAACCTGACGGAATACACCGGCCTTGAAGGCGACTCCAGGGCGGCCTGGTACATACCCGTCCCCGGAGCCCCGGCAGCCCCCGCGACCGCCGGCTCCCCCGCGGCGAGCGCCTCGTGAGCGACTCGATGACGTACCTCGAGAGGCTGGCTGCGAGGACCCGGTTGGTGGGTTCAGTTCTGTGCGTGGGTCTCGACCCTCAGCTCGAGTCCCTGCCCGACGGCTTTCCGCGCGACCTGGCGGGCATCGAACGGTTCTCTGAAATCCTGCTCGATGCGACCGTCCCGTACGCGGCCGCCGTCAAGCCGAACCTTGCCTTCTTCGAGGCATTCGGCTCCGCCGGGATTGCGGCCCTGGAACGGCTCAGGGGACGCATTCCTCCGGACGTTCCGTTCGTCGGCGACGCCAAACGCGGCGATATCGGGACCACCGCTGCCCGCCAGGCCGCCGCGCTCTTCGACATCCTGGGCTGCGACGCCATCACCGCCAACCCATACCTGGGATCCGGGGCGATCGAGCCCCTGATCTCACGAGGCGACAGGTTCGCGTACGTGCTCTGCCGGACGTCCAACCCGGGCGCAGGCGAACTCCAGTCGCTCGAGGTCGCAGCAGACCGCGGAACCGGCGCTCCGGCCGAGCCGCTCTACGCCCGCGTCGCGCGCATGGCACGAAACTGGGGACCGGGCGGGACCGTGGGCCTGGTGGTCGGGGCTACCGCGCCGGTGGAACTCGAACGCATCCGCGCCATCGCGCCGGAGCTGGCGATGCTCGTTCCCGGGGTCGGAGCGCAGGGTGGGGAAGTGGATCCGGTATTGCGCCACGGTCCGGCAACCGCGCCACCCGCCGGGGACCGTGCCGGCGGGGGATTGCTGGTCAACGTTTCGCGGGGCATCTCCGCAGCGGCTCGAAGCGCGGGCACGTCGCCGGATACCCACCCGGTCGACCTCCAGGAGCGCCTCGCTGCTGCCGCGGCCGAGTGGTCGGAGCGACTTCGCGTCGCGGTCTAGTCTCCGCGGCCCGTCGCGGCGCTAGACTAGGGCACATGCGCAGCAAGGCGAGCGCCGCCGACCGGGACGCCGGCCAAACCACCGATGGGCATAGCCCGTCCGCGACCGGCGAGCACCGACGGGCTTCTGCGCGTCCCCGAGGAAACACTCAGCGTGTCGTCATCCTGAGTGGCCTGTCGGGTGCCGGCAAGACGGCCGCGACCAAGCTGTTCGAAGACCTCGGCTACATGTGCATGGACAATTTGCCCGGCGAGTTGCTACCGGAGCTCGCCGAACTGGTTTCGCGGGACAGACAACGCTTCGAGAAGGTGGCGATCGTCCTCGACGTCCGGGCGGGCGACGCCCCACTGGCCCTCGCGGCTGTTCGGGGCGCGCTGGAAGGTCGCGGCATCAAGCCCCGCGTCTTCTTTCTCGACGCCCGCGACGACGTGCTTATCCGGCGCTACTCGGAGACGAGGCATCGGCACCCGCTGGCCGGGCAGCGCGGCATCGCCAGCTCCATCGCCGAAGAACGGCGGCTTCTCGAACCGGTCCGGGCCGACTCTGACGTGGTCATCGACACGTCGGACCTCTCGCTGCGCCAGCTCAAGGAGCGCATCTTCGCCCAGCTGGCCGACCCGAACGCCAGCCAGCAGATGGTCTTCCAGCTGATCAGTTTCGGCTTCAAATACGGCATCCCGCTGGAAGCGGACCTGGTCTTCGACGTTCGATTCATGGTCAACCCCTTCTACGTGGATGAGCTCCGCCACCTCTCGGGCCTGACTCCTAAGGTGCGGGCGTACGTTATGTCGCAGCCACTTGCGCCGCAATTCCTCGACTTCCTGGCGCGTTTCCTGGAGTTGACGGTGCCCGGTTTCGAGAGCGAGGGAAAGACGCGCCTCACCATCGCGGTAGGTTGCACGGGCGGCTACCACCGCTCCATCGTCATCGTCGAGGAGCTTCGCGCCTGGCTCGAGAAACGTGAATACGGCACGGTCGCGGTGTTCCATCGTGAGCTCGAAGCGAAGCTGAGCGAGCCAACGTGAGACTCCGCCACAGCGGCCCTGGCGCTCGCCGCTGGCTCAGCCCCGGCATGGGCATCAAGCGCTGGGTCGTCATCGTCTTCGTAGGCGAGTTGTGCCTGGCCCTGGCCGGAGCGCTGTGGCTTCGCCAGGTCTACCGAGACGTAGATGTGCCCAGCCCCAGTCAGGCTGTCGTCTCGACGGTAACGCTGCAATTCCTGCCCTACGGCGTCCGTGCCTTGCTTCTCGGTCTGGCGGGCTTGGCCCTGTTCGGATACGGGTCGTGGCGCGTCATTCGCGTACTCGTCGGTCCGTTCCTGTCGTCGGATCCGGACCAGCCGTTCGTTGAGGTCATCTATCAAAAGCGCTTCCTCGCCCGCGGGCCGCGCATCGTCGTGCTCGGCGGCGGGACCGGCCTGTCGACGCTGTTGCGTGGGCTGAAGGAGCACACGAGCAACATCACCGCCGTGGTGACGGTGGCCGACGACGGGGGCTCGTCGGGGCGGCTCCGAGAAGAGCTCGGAATCCCGGCCGTCGGTGACATACGAAATTGCATCGCCGCCCTCGCGGATGCGGAACCGGTGATGGCGAAGCTCCTGCAGTACCGCTTCCCGGGCGACGATCCGGCTACCTTGAGCGGCCACACGATCGGCAACCTGCTCCTGGCGGCGATGTCCTCGGTTCAGGGCGACGACTTCGAGGAAGCTGTCCGGCAGATGAACCGGGTGCTTGCAGTTCGCGGCCAGGTCGTTCCCGCCACGGGCAAGCCGGTCACGCTCCACGCCCGGCTGCTCGATGGCAGGGAGGTGGCGGGTCAATCGGAGATCGCCCGTTCAGTCGCCATCGACCGTGTCTGGCTGACGCCGGAAGGCGTCGCAGCAAGCGAAGACGCGGCCCATGCCATCGCCGAGGCCGAACTGATCGTCATCGGCCCCGGCAGCCTCTACACGAGCATCATGCCGAGCTTGCTGCTGCCCGAAATCGTCGATGCCGTGCGGGCCTCCGCGGCGCTTCGGCTGTACGTCTGCAACGTGGCGACTCAGCGTGGCGAGACGCAGGACTTCGATCTCGCCGACCACGTAGCCGCCCTCGAACGGCATACGGCGGCGGGCATGATCGATGTCGTCCTCGCGAACAACCAATTCGGCGCGCGCCGCCCGGGAGACTACGCGGCTCAACCGGTTCGCTTGCGCTGGCCGCCGTCGGGCGCCTCCGGGGCGGTCTCTTCCCAGCCGAGGCTTGTGCTCGAGGATGTCGTCGATCCCGACAACGCGCACCACCACGACCCCGCGCGACTTGCGGCGGCGGTGATGCACATTTACGAACGGGAGTCGTTGGGACGGCGACGGTCCAGGGTCGCCCGGACCGCGTGATCCGGGGGAGAGCCTCGATGACAACTCCTGAGCGAAACCTGGTGGAGGGTCTGCGAGCCGAGCTTGCCGCCATAGATCCGCCCAGACGATGCTGCCGCCGGGCCGAGGCCGCCGGTCTCGAGGGCGCCCTCCGACCGCGACAACGGGCGACGGCGCGACTCGTCCTGCGCCTGAGGCGCTGGAAAGAGACCCAGACCGCGAATCTGGAGCCGGGACCGCCGTTCGCCTGGGATTCGGCACCCGACCACTGTCGTGCCGCGTACCTTCGCGGCCGCTTTCTCGCCCACGGTTCGCTGAGCCTGGCCTCCGGGAGGACGCACCTGGAGTTCGTAATCGCTCCGGAGGAAGCGCCGGCCTTGTCCAGGCAGCTCAGCCAACTCGAACTGCATGCGTCATGGCGGTTGCGCCGCGGTCGTGGGGTGGTCACCTGGAAGAGTGCGGAGACGATGGGCACGTTTCTCAGGCTCGTGGGCGCGGGAGCAACACTACTGGAACTCGAAGCGCGGCAGGTCTCGCGCACCGTCCGGGGCGACCTGAATCGCGTCATCAACGCCGAATCGGCCAATCTCCAACGAGCCGTTGCCGCCGCGGCTCGCCAGCTCGAGGCTATAGGCGAGCTCGAGGCCGACGGTCGCCTCGCTGCACAGCCTTACGTCGTGCGGGTCGTCGCCCAGGGTCGCCGCGACATACCCGAGGCCACATTCACGGAGCTCGCCGAGCGATTGGAGTTGCACCGCTCCGCCGTGCAGCGAGCGCTGGCCCGGATCGAGAAACTGGCTCTCCACCCCGACGCAGGAGTGGGGGAGCGTCGAGGCTGGGCCGACTGACACCCGCGCGGGGTCGTTCGGTCGCCGCCTGAGGGGCCGACTGTCCCTCCGGGGTTTCCCTCCGCTCTGTCATCATTCACGCCATGAGACCTGTGATTATTGCCGCCAACTGGAAGATGAACACCACCCCCGCGGACGCTGGAGAGCTGGCCGCCACAATCGCCGCCCGCACCGAGGAGCCGGGCGTCATCCGCGTGATCTGTCCGCCATTCGTCTGCCTCGCCGCCGTGCGCGACGCGCTGGCCGGCAAGAACGTCTTCGTCGGTGCCCAGAACGTTCACCATGAACTCGCCGGCGCCTATACGGGCGAGACTTCCGCGGCCGCCCTCGCCGGCCTTGCAACCTGGGTTATCCTCGGCCACTCCGAGCGTCGGCGCGACGCTTTCGAGAGTGACGAGCTCATCGGCAAGAAGTTGGCCCGCGCAGTAGCGTCCGGCCTCCGCCCGATCCTGTGCGTGGGCGAGCTGCTCGCCGAGCGCGAATCGGGACGAGCCATCGAAGTCGTCGCCACTCAGCTTCGCGGGGCCCTCGGCGGCAAGGACGTCGACACGCTCCTGAATGCGGGCTTCGTGATCGCATATGAGCCCGTCTGGGCCATCGGCACCGGCCGCACCGCCTCCGCCGCGGATGCCGCGGCAATGGCCGAGGCGATCCGCGCGACTCTCGTGGCCGACCTCGGCTGGGGAGAGGCCGCGGAAGATGTGCCCGTCCTCTACGGCGGGAGCGTCACCAGCGCCAACATCGCCGAGTTCCTATCCGAGCATTCGATCGACGGCGGACTGGTTGGCGGCGCCTCCCTCAAGCCCGACGAAATGGCCGGCATGGTCGCAAGGGCGGCCGTCACGGCAAAGGCTCGTGCCGCCGCCGAAGGAAAGCCCGCATGACGGCCGCCGGTTCGGCAGCCGGCACCGATCGTCCCCGCCCGATCGTCCTCGTCATCCTCGACGGCTTCGGCATCGGCCACAACCCGGAGATCGACGCGATCGTTTCGGCTCGGATGCCCAATTGGAACGCTTTCCTGGAGCGCTGGCCCCACTGTGCCCTCGAGGCCTCGGAAGGATTCGTCGGCCTGCCCGACGGTCAGATGGGCAACTCCGAAGTCGGCCACCTGAACCTGGGCACCGGCCAGCCGGTCCTCCAGGACCTGCCTCGGATCGACAAATCGATCTCCACCGGCGGCTTCTTCGAGCGGCCGGTGCTCCTTGCCTTGTGCGCCCGGGCGAAGGAAGCCGACCGCACGTTGCATCTGATCAGCCTGGTCGGTCCGGGCGGCGTGCACGCCAACGATCGCCATCTCGTGGCCGCGGCAGAGCTCGCCGCCCGCCAGGGAGTGGCTCGGGTCCGCGTCCATGGGCTCCTGGACGGCCGCGACACCCCGCCCCGATCCGCCATCGAATACGTGCCCGACCTGGAGCGGCGCCTCAAGGCGGCTCATCCGGACGCCAAGATCGCCACCATCGGCGGCCGTTACTACGCCATGGACCGCGACAAGCGCTGGGAGCGGACGAAGAAGGGCTACGACGCCATCGTCCACGGAGTCGCCGAGGCCCACGCTCCGTCCGCGGTGGCCGCCGTCGAGGCGGGCTACGCTCGCGGCGAGAACGACGAATTCATCACGCCCACCGTCATCGACGGCGTGGACCACGGCACGATCGCCGACGGCGACGCGGTCCTGCACTGCAACTTCCGGGCCGACCGGGCGCGCCAGCTTTCCCACGCCCTCGCGGACGCCGAGTTCGGGGGCTTCGATCGCAATCAGGCCGGGGCTGCGCCAAAGGGCATCCTGTACGCCACGATGACTGCCTACGCGGCCGATCTGCCGGTCCAGGTCGTCTTCGGGCCAGAGGTTGTGCCCTCGTTGGCCGGGGCCGTAAGCGCGGCCGGCTGGACGCAGTTCCACGTCGCGGAGACCGAGAAGTACGCCCACGTAACGTACTTCTTCAACGGCGGCCGCGAAGAACCGTGGCCCGGCGAAGACCGCAAGCTCGTACCGAGCCTCAAGATTGCGACCTACGACCTCCAGCCGAGCATGGCTGCCCAGGGCGTCTGCGACGAGCTGGTAGGGGCCATCGCTGGAGGCAAGTACGACCTGATCGTGGCCAACTTCGCCAACCCCGACATGGTCGGTCACACCGGCGTGTGGGAAGCGACGATAAAGGCCTGCGAGACCGTGGATGGCTGTCTGGGGCGTGTCGCGGACGCGATCCTGGCGGTCGACGCCGACGATGCCGCGGCTCCGGGAGCCGTGATGTTCATCACCGCGGACCACGGCAACGCCGACGAGATGAAGGACGAGGCCGGCAACCCCGTCACCAAGCACTCATTGAACCCCGTGCCGCTGCTCGGGATCGGGCGCTACATGGAGGGCAAGCGCCTCGAAGACGGGCGCCTGGCCGATGTGACGCCCACGATCCTCGAGATCGGAGGCCTCGCCCCGTGGCCGGAAGTGATCGGCCACTCGCTCCTCGGGGCGCGCGACTGACTTTTCAGTCGTCGTGCCGCGGCGCTGTGCTACCATGCGCCGGTCCGCTTTCCGGCGAAGTTACAACGAGGTTGCTGTAAACCGTGAACCCCGCGCTTGCCTTCGGCCAAGATCTGCTCGGCATCTTCCTGATGCTGTCCATCCTGATGCAGGCTCGCGGCTCGGGCCTTTCCGCGACGTTCGGCGGCGACTCGTCCGTCTATCGCAGCCGGCGAGGGGTCGAGCGACGCCTGTGGCAGTTCACCATCCTCCTTGCCGTCCTGTTCTGCCTCTTCTCCGAGGCCAGCTTCTTCGTCAAGTGAGCTGCGGAGGCTGATCCCGTCGGGTCGGGCTGGCGGCGGCTCCGGCCGCTGCGAAGCAACGGCTCCGGCCGCCGCGGTGGCCCTCGGCATTGCCCGTGGCCGTACCCGACGCTCGAGCGTCGGGAAGCACCCGGTCGTTCCAGGGGAGCATTCCGAAGCGTATGAATCGCCGCGATAGGTTTGTCGTCATTGCCCTGCTCGCCGCGTTCGTGGTCGTAGGCGTGGCGATGGCCATACCGGCGACGGCTCCGCGTTCGGCTCCCGAGCTCTCTCTGAGCCCGTCGATTCCGTATCGCGAGGGGATCGTCAGCCACCCGAGTTCGATCACGCCTCTAACCGCGCGGACTCAGGCCGACCGCGACATCGTCGCGTTGTTGTTCCGCGGTCTTCTGCATGCCGGTCCGGACGGCACCCTGCTGCCGGACCTGGCTCGGAGCTGGTCCGTCTCGCCCGACGGCAAGGATTACACGTTCCTTCTTCGCGACGATGCGTATTGGGACGATGGGCAGCCCGTAACGTCGGCGGACGTCGTCTTCACGGTCGGGCTGCTCCAGGACAGCGCATACGACGGCCCGCTTGGGGCGTCCTGGCAGCGAATCACCGTCACGGCGGATAGCTCCGATCTCGTTCGCTTCCACCTGCAGGCACCGATGGCCGGGTTCCTGCGGCAGGCGACTCTGCCGCTTCTGCCACAACGCCTGCTTCATGGAATCTCCGTGTCCGACCTGGCGCAGTCGGACTTCAGCTCGCAACCGGTCGGCGATGGGGCTTTCCGACTCCTCGAGGTGGACTCGTCGCATGCGATTCTGCAGCGAGTCACATCCGTTTCCCCGGCGTTGGGGCCCCTCGCCACGTTCAACCCGTCCGAGGCCCCGGCGACGCCCCCGTCGCTCGTCGGAGCAGGCGCCGTGAACGACATGGAGATGTTCTTCTTCGACGATTCAGCCACCGCGGCGGCCCAATTCCACGCCGGCAAGCTCGACGCCGTGGGCGGCCTGACTCCTGAGGCTATCGATTCTGCGGTGGCCCGGGTGGGTTCGACCCTGTTGACCTATCCGATGGCGAACCTGACCGGAATCGTCCTCAATCAGCGTCCGGGAACTGAATTCCGCGACGTCAACGTCCGGCTGGGACTGCTCGCCGCGATCGACAGGACGGCGCTGTTGCAGAAAGTCCTGGAGGGCCACGGAAGCGTCGCGCATGTTCCGATCCCTGCCTGGTCCAAGACCTGGTTCGATTCCAGCGTCGTCAAAATCGTCACCTTCGATGGTGTCGCCGCCGTGTCGGATCTGTCGGCTGCCGGGTGGAAGCCCAGCACGGCCGGCTGGACCCTTCCGAAGGCCACGACCCCGTACCAGCTCAAGCTTCTGACGCCGGACGAAGCCACCAATCCTGTGCTGTACCGGACGGCCCTGGCGGTCGCATCCGATTGGCGTGCCATCGGCCTCGACGTGACTGTGGTCGCGGCAAATTCGCCGGACTACCTGCAGCAGCTTTCGGACGGCACGTTCTCAGCTGCGGTCGTCGATTTCGAGCTTGGCCTCGACCCGGACCTGAGTCCCATTCTGCACTCGTCGCAGGCCTCCACGGGCGGCTCGAATGTCTCCGGGATCCAGGATACGAATCTCGATCACCTGCTCCAGACGGCCCAGCAAGCCATATCTGAAGGCGATCGCAAGAACGCGGTTTCGAGTGTGGAGAAGTACCTCTCCACAAACCTGCCGATCCTGTCGCTGTGCTTCACCGACTACAATTTCGTGATCAGCCAGAGGGTTCGAGGTCTCGATTCAAACGCCATAGCAGATCCTTCGGGCCGATATTGGGATGTGATAGACTGGCGCCTCGCCAGCGACGGATGAACACTGTGGCTGCGCATGCCGAGGTGGCGGAATGGCAGACGCGCCGGCTTCAGGAGCCGGTGCCCGCAAGGGTGTAGGGGTTCAAATCCCCTCCTCGGCACCAGGAATATCTCAGGCGGCGCGGAGGCGCCGCGACAGCGCTCGTGCCCAGGTGGCGGAATTGGTATACGCGTACGTTTGAGGGGCGTATGGAGCAATCCATCCGGGTTCAAGTCCCGGCCTGGGCACCACCTTCCTTCCGAACCGAAACGGCCGCGTCGCGGCTTGCCGCCGCCCCACGGGGCGTCGCGGGCGGTTAGCTCAGCGGTAAGAGCGCCTCGTTTACACCGAGGATGTCGCAGGTTCGAATCCTGCACCGCCCACCATTCTTTGAGGACGAAAGCTCCTCCGCGGGCGCTCTCCCAGGGCCGTTGCGCCGCTCGCCGCCGCTCGCCGCCGAGTGCCGCGACCCGGCTCCCGGGTTCCCGCTGCTCGCCTCCGCCTTCCGTTGGGCCCCGCTGCGACCGCTCCCCGTCTTACCAATGACGTGAGTGTTGTGTGGGGCACGAGCCTGAAATACGAGGTCGGGCGAGCTCCGTGATTCGGGGGCGGCAATGGTGAGAGCGACCTTGAGCGTCCCAGGCGTGGACGATACCGGTTCGGCCCAGTCACGCGCCCTGAAATGGTCGACTCGGGCTGACCAGCCCTGCTCGGTCCACATAACACTCGCCACGGGGATAAGACGGCTGAGTTGCGTCTCTACGGGCACAGCCGCCGGTTGGACTGCGGCTCTAGGTCGCTTCGACGGCCAGTACGACGTTGCGCCTGAACAACGGGCCGAAAGCGACGACCAGCCATGCAATAAGCAGTGCGGCGAAAGCGACTGTCTGGCCGACGGCTACAGCTGCGATCACCGACTCGCTCCGGGCTAGATCGACGAATGGCAAGTTGAGCGACGAGATGCCACCGCCGAACCCGCCACCGCCGAACCCGCCACCGCCGAACCCGCCGCCGCCGAACCCGCCACCGCCGAACCCGCCGCCGCCGAACCCGCCGCGAATGCCGTTCGCCGCACTGCCTCCCCCGAACCCTCCGGCAAAACCTCCGATCTCGCTCGGAGAGCCGAGCACCGCATGGAGGTTGATCGCGTTGAGCGCCCCGGTGAGAAGGTAGACGATCCAGCCACCCAGAAACCCCGAGGCGAGGAGAGCACCGATCGGGAAGAAGGCAAACAGATACCTCTCGTGGACCCGCGTGGGGACTGCGTAGAAGGCAAATGCCGTTACGGCGAAGGCGAGGAAGATCGGCAAGCGTCCATCGCGCAGGAGAAGGCCGCCGGCCACGAGCAAACCGACGAGCACCAGGAGCGCGCCTCCCAGTTGCACCGCCGTCACGCCTCCTATAACCGCGAGAGAGTCGGACGTCCAGGTGCCGCCACCGGAGCCCGCCACCGATGACAGTGGATTCGGGCCGGCCAGCGCCCACCCGTTGAACGCGTTGGCAGTCAGGACGTCGAACTGGCCCGCGGCCGATCCGAAGAGCGAGACCAGGCCGGCCACGTGGCCTACCACCGGCACGGTCGACAGGCTGGCCGGGGCGAGGCTCGCGATGTCGAACGGCAGCAGCAAGACCATGCCGACCAGTGCGCCGAGAGTCAGCGAGGTCCCCAAGCGAATCGGACCCTGCTCGCCGAGGAGACCACCGAGCCGGGCGTCGATCGCCGCCATCCGCGCCCCCAGCCTCGGCTGTGGACCGGTGCCGACCCGAAGCAAGTGGCGCCGTATCAGCACCGGGAACAGGACGACCAGGCAAACGGCGTCCTGCGGCTTCACCAGGACGCTCAGGACGGCCAGCACGGTCGCCGGTTCGCTCCAGCCGTCTACCAGCGCCACGAGGGCCGCGAGCATCAGCAGCGAGCCCACAGCGTCGACCTGACCCCAGAGGGCGGAGTCGTACCACGTCACCGGCACGAACAGATAGAGGGCGGCGGCCACCAGGCCTGCTCGGCCGCCGAACCACGATGTCGCAGCCCGGTATAGGAGGACGGCAATCGCCCCGTCGGCGGCGATCGCCGGGAGCTTCAGCATCAGCAGCGTCGCTTGTGAAGCTGAAACGCCGAGCACGGACCCGATCGGCCCACCGAGCTCCCCGAGCAGCCACAGAACATACATGTAGCCGGGCGGGTAATTCGCGCCCGTGCTCTGGTAGAAGCTCCCGGCTCCGGACTGGGCGAGGTCCAGGGACCAGTTTCGGAATTGCTCGAGGTCGGAAGCGAATCCCTGAGATGGAAAGACGACGTACGCGAGGGCGAGCCTCAACGCGATGCCCGTGACGAGGAGGACCAGGAACCAGCCGGCCGTCGAATAGCGGCGGGGCAGGGGAGGAGCGGCTACGGCAGGGCTGGTCATCACCTTGCGCAAGATAGGGCCTGTTGCCTGAGAGCAGTCTGAAGAAGTTCTTGGAGCGGGTCGACCATGCGGCCGGTCAGGCATCGCTTTCCACGATCTCGGCGAACCTGCGGCCCGATAGGCGAGTCTTACGATCGGAGGCTGGCTCGAAACCGCCGGTTGCGGCGGGATATGGCCGGGCCGTTGCCCGAATAGCCTCCTGCTAGACTGGAATCTCCCGCGCTGCCTGCTGCGGCCACAACGATCGGATGGAGCGCCATGTATCCCTGGCTCATCGTCGGCATAGTCCTAGTAGTTCTCGTAGTTTTCCTGGTCGGGATCTACAACGGGCTCGTCACGCGGCGAAACCGCATCGACGAAGCCAACGCCCAGATCCAGGTCCAACTCAAGCGTCGCCATGACCTGATCCCGAACCTCGTGAACGCGGTCAAGGGCTACATGGACTTCGAGAAGGGCGTCTTGACCCAGGTCACTGAAGCGCGCGCGGGAGCAATCGCCGCCGGCGCACAGGGACCGGCTGCCCAGGCCCAGGCCGAGAACGTTCTAACCGGCGCGCTCCGCTCGCTCTTCGCCGTCGTCGAGAACTACCCGACGCTCAAGGCCAACGAGAACGTCCTGTCGCTCCAGGAACAGCTGACTACCACGGAGAATCAGATCTCGTTCTCGCGCCAGCACTACAACGCCACCGTCCTCGACTACAACAACTCGCTGCAGACGTTCCCGAACGTGCTCATCGCCGGACCGCTGGGCTTCACCAAGCGCGAGTTCTTCGCCGCCGAGCCCGAGGCCGCCGAGGTCCCCGTCGTCAATCTGGGCTAGGTCTCCAATCCGGGCCCGCCATGGGCTCGGCTCCCTTCGATTCTGAGGCCGTTTGCCCGTGACATCGACCTTCTACGCCGAGGAATCGGCCAACCGCCGTAACTCGATCCTGCTCGCGTTCACAGTCATATCCTTCCTGGCCGTGTTCGGTTTCGTCATCGGTTTCAGCATCGGATACGGCAGCGGCAACGAGGTCGCTTTCGGGATCGGAGCGCTGGTAATCGCCGTCGGCATCGGCAGTCTCAGCGCCCTGTTCTCCTACTACGGCGGCGACAAGCTCGTGCTGTCGAGTTCGCATGCCCAGGCCGTGACGTCGGAACAAGCGCCGCAGCTCTACAACGTCATAAACGAGATGGCGGTCGCAGCCGGCGTCCCGATGCCCAAGGTTTACATCATCGACGACCCATCGCCCAACGCCTTCGCGACCGGCCGCGATCCGCAGCATTCGTCCGTGGCCGTAACGAGCGGACTGTTGCAGAAGATGAATCGGGAAGAGCTCCAGGGTGTTCTTGGTCACGAGCTCTCGCACGTCCGCAACTACGACATCCGGTTCACTTTGTTCGTAGGCGTGATGGTCGGCAGCATCGCTTTGCTGGCAGGTTTCTTCCTCCGCTACACCTTCTGGTTCGGCGGCGGTCGGAGGAGCAACAACGACAACAACTCCGGAGGCGGCGGGCTGGCGATCATCCTGCTCGTCGTCGGTTTGGTCATGGCGGCGCTCAGCTACTTCTTTGGGGCACTCGTCCAGATGGCGGTCAGCCGCCAGCGTGAGTACCTGGCCGACGCTTCGTCCGTCGAGTTGACGAGGAACCCGCATGGACTGGAGAGCGCCCTGGCCAAACTGGCCTCGGACAACGAGCCGCTCCACTCGGTCAACGGGGCCACTCAGCACCTCTACATCGTCAACCCACTCAAGAAGCTCGGTGGCGGTTCGTCTCTCTTCTCGACGCACCCCCCAATCGTGGATCGGATCAACCGGCTGCGACAGCTGACCGGTGACTCGCCCATGGACCCAGTGGAAGTGCGCCAGCTCTCCGGCCTCCAATAGGCTCAGACACTGCGAAGCCAAGGTGCTCCTGGCGGCTTCCGGCCGGCCCCGATCGCCTTGCAGCCTCTCGGTGCGGCGTGGTACCTTTCCTCGCGCCGACGGGCAGCCAGTCCGTCTGAACAATGGGCCGAGATAGCTCAGTCGGTAGAGCACGCGACTGAAAATCGCGGTGTCGCCAG
>CAZRUC010000025.1:0-14802 GCA_964603175.1 uncultured Anaerolineaceae bacterium | reverse complement strand
GCGGCGGTCTTGGGGTTGTGGACGAAGCCGATGAAGATGATGCCGAGCGAGCCGCCGGCGAGGGCGAGGATGGGCGCCAGCGCGATCACCCGCAGCAGATCGCCCAGATTCATCGGGATCTGCATGATCACGATCATCGCCAGGACTCCGACGAGCGCGGCCATCCCGGCCACCGCGGAGCCGATCATCTTGCCCAGCAGCACCGCGTAGCGCGAGATCGGGGCCACGAATAGCTCGGCCGTGAAGTCGCTCTCGCGCTCCTCGACCAGATTCGTGATGCCGATGATGGTGTTCTGGTAGAGCGTGGTGGCGATCATTCCGATCAGCATGAACGGCAGATACGCATATGGCAGGGCACTACCCATGTTCTGACCGATGCTGCCGCCGAGCACGCCGATGAAGAGGACCGGGAATATCACTGCCACAGCCAGTGATGACGGCGCCTTGACGGCGCGCAGGATCTCGCGCCAGGCGATGGCGAAGGTGGCGTTGACTTCGCGGGCGAAGGACGTGCGCCGCGAGACAGGTGCGTCCCAAGCAGGCGACTTCGACTGGGCGGCGACTCGGGCCATCGTTTGAGCATTCATGCGACAGCCTCCTCGGGCGTGCGGAGGAGCGCCACGTACGCGTCCTCGAGACTGGGTTCGTCGACTCGCAGGACGGCGAGCGGCGTTTCGATTCGCGAGATCAGGGATTGGGCCGTAACGTCGCCGTAGGGGACTCGCAACAGGCCGGACGCGTCTTCGGTGGCCCGCAGGCCCAGACCGCGAAGCTCCGCTTCCAGTCCCGGCCGATCGGCGGCATCCATCAGCACGGCTCGCTCGAGCAGCCGGCGCTTGAGTTCGTCCGGCGTCCCGATCACCGCGATTCGGCCGTGGTCGATGACGCAGACCCGCTCCGCCTCCTCCGCCTCCTCGAGGTAGTGGGTCGTCAGAAAGATCGTGGTGCCGTCCACTTCCCGAACCGTCCGCAGGTAAGCCCAAAGGTCGTGCCGGCTGACCGGGTCGAGGCCGGAGGTCGGCTCGTCGAGGAAGAGCACCCGTGGCCGGTGGATGAGGCTGCGGATGACTTCGAGCTTCCGCTTCATGCCACCGGAGAAGGTTCGGAGCGGCCGCCCCATGTCGTCGCCCAGGCCGACGATCGCAGCCAGCCGCTCGACTCGCTCGCGATACTCCGACGGCATGGAGCGATAGAACGGCCGGTAGCCGTAGATCCCGTAGATCGCGGCGTGGAGCCGGATGTTCTCCTCGCCAGACAGGTGCTCGTCGATGCTCGGGTTCTGGAAGATGATCCCGATGTTCCGGCGGACCTCCGTCGCGTCTCGGTCCAGGTCGTGGCCGGCGATGGTGACCGTGCCGCTGGTCTTGGCCAGCGTCGTGGTCAGGATGCTGATGGTCGTCGTCTTGCCGGCGCCGTTCGGCCCCAGGAAGGCGAACAACTCGCCGGGGGCGACGTCGAAACTGATGTCGTCGACCGCGGGAGTCGTGGCCTTCTTGTAGCGCTTCGTGAGGTGGTTGACTTCGATGATGCTGTCCATGGCCACCATGGTCGCGAGCCAATGTGAAGGGCTCGTGAAGAGGCGACGGAGGGGTGAAGCGATACACTGCCCACAACTCGCGGGCGACCGGCCCGCCAGGCGGCGCCCGGATCCGCGCCGTCGCCGGGCGTCGCTACCCGCAGCGGAGGTACCGGCACGTGCTTTCCCACGCCCCGGGCGCACTCGATCCGGAACTGGCCGGGCTGATCGACCGCCTGCCCAAGGTCGAACTGCACGTCCATCTCGAGGGCACGCTCGAACCGGAGCTGGCCCTCTTTCTCGCTGCCAGGAACGGCGTCGCTCTGCCGTTCGGCTCGTTCGAGGAGATCCGGGCCGCCTACCAGTTCAGCGACCTGCAATCGTTCCTCGACGTCTACTACGCGGCCTGCTCCGTGCTCATCACCCGCGAGGACTTTCGCGACCTGACGCGAGCGTATCTGGCGCGCGCCCACGCCGACGGCGTTCGCCACGTCGAGCCGTTCTTCGATCCCCAGACGCACACCACGCGCGGCATTCCGATAGGCGACGTGATCGGCGGCATCCTCGACGGGCTCGCGGAGGGCGAGCGTGAATACGGCATCACGAGCGGATTGATCCTGTCGTTCCTGCGGCACCTTCCCGTGGAGGCGGCCGATGCGGCACTCGCGGCCGCGGAGCCGTGGCTGGATCGGATCGTGGCGGTCGGGCTCGACTCGAGCGAGATCGGCTTTCCGCCCGAGCCGTTCGCGGGCACCTTCGCTCGGGCCCGGTTGTTGGGCCTGCGCACAGTCGCGCACGCGGGCGAGGAGGGCGACGCGTCGCTGGTCGCGCGAACGATCGACGCGCTGGCCGTCTCGCGGATCGATCACGGCGTTCGGGCGGCCGACGACCCGGCCGTGATGCGTCGCCTCGTCGAATCGGGAGTCACGCTGACGGCCTGCCCGAATTCGAACGTTCGATTGCACGTCTTCCCGACGATGGGGGAGTCGCCGGTCCGGCGCCTGCTCGAGGCCGGCGTGGCGGTCACGATCAACTCCGACGACCCGGCCTACTTCGGCGGGTACATTAGCGACAACTACCGGGCGATCACCGCCGCGCTGGGGCTGACCCGCGCGGACCTGGCCCGGCTGGCGACCAACGCCATCACGGGCTCGTTCGCCACCGAAGCCCGCAAGCAGCAACTTCTCGCGGAGCTGACGCGAGCTGTCTCGTAAGGGGAGTGGCGGCGAGTGGCCCGGCCGGAGCGGGCCGGCCGGCGCGGCCAGATTCTCGCGCGGCCCGGCCGGCGCGGCCCGGCTGGCGCGGCCCGATTCTCGCGTAATACCAACGGTGGCAATCGTATGGGGCGGGCGGCGGTGCGACGCGAGGTCGCAGCATGCCGAGGCCGGTCGCGAGCGCGGCCGTACCCCCAGGCGCGGGCGAATAGCCGCCCCGCCGCCTCATAGCATTACTGGGATTGGTATCGCGCAGCTCCTTGGCGTCGGAGCGGTCGGCGCGCGCACGCCGCGGACGCGGACCAGGTATGCGAGGGTTCGTCAGGCGGGCGCCAGCCGGCGCGTTCCGACGCACACAATCGAGCGCGCTAGCTTGGCTCTCCGCTCGGCTTCGAAGTGTCGGGGCTCCACGGGACGCCAGGTTTGGAGGTTCGGGTCATGAACGTCGATCGGGATGGGCCGGGTTGCGATTGCGACGCGGGGCCATCGATCGGCGCGCGCATCGGCGCCCACTTCGACGCGAAGGTCGAGCGCGCGGGGCCGAGCGCGGGATCTCTGCATTCGACGACCCAGTCGCTCATGGCTCTTCTGGGCGATCCGACCGATCGAACGGTCCTGGAACTCGGTTGCGGCCGAGGCGGCTTGATGCTGGAACTGCTGCGCGCCGGAGCGGCCGGCGCCGACGGTGTCGACCTTTCGAGCGCCAGCATCGAGCGGGCCCGCGAGCGGTTCGCCGCTTCGGGGCTCGCCGACAGGGTCACTCTCACGCTCGGCGATGGGGCGGAGGCGGGGCTCGATTCGGCGGATTGGGTCGTCCTGGATCGGGTCATCTGCTGCTATCCGGACGCCGACAAGCTGCTCGCCAATTCGATCCCGGCCGCCCGCCGCCGGTACGCATTCGCCGTTCCAAACTCGCGCGGCTGGCGCGGGGCGGCGGCGCGGGTGGGGCGCTTGCTCGACAACGCATTGAATGGCTTGAGCCGGCGCTCGTGTACCACCTTCGTCCACGACCTCGATCGGATCGACCGAACGCTTCGCTCGGCGGGCTTCGAACTGAGCGCGAGCGCGACGCGGGGGCTCTGGTACGTAGCCGTCTACGAGCGTGTTTGACGATCCCGCGCGACCGGCAGCCCCGCCGCCGCCCATGCCTCGAAGCCGCCCACGATATCTGTGGCGCGGCCGAAACCGAGATCGCGGAGCGTGGACGCGGCCAGGCTCGACGAATAGCCATGCGCGCAGCAGAGCACGATCTGGCGCTCGGTGTCGGTCAACGCGGGATCGGCGTGGCCAGAAGTGGGGTCGAGGCGCCAGAACAGCACCGATAGAGGCACGTGTACCGCGCCGGGGATCACGCCGTCGTCGCGGCGGAGCTCGGCGCAGCGCGTATCGACGATCAGCGCGCCCTCCGCCTGAGCCCGAAACGCCGCCGGCGGCTCGAGCCGTTCGAGACGCGACCGCGCCGCTTCGAGCAGCGCGCCGATGGTCTGTCGCTCCGACATGGGAATCTCCCGCCACGGTGTGGCCGATCGGCATTCTCGCTCGCCCCGGCGCCCCCGCGGCAAATGTCACGCCCAGCGAGTCAGCGCCACGGAGCCCGCCCGTTCCGCCAGTCGGGCGATTCGCACCCGCGCGAGTCTGAAATAGGGCTGGAAGGATCCTTCGACCCCTCAACGAACGTAACCACCACAGCGGCGGAGCCCACCGCCGCGCGTCCCAAGCTTTAGGTGGTGACCCATGATTTCCTTTCGCAAGGTCCTGGCCGTATCGATGACGGTCGCAGTCTTCGCAGGCGCATGCAGCAGCGCTGCGGCGACCCAGACCACGACGGTACCCAACCCCACTGCCACGACGGCTCCGGTGACGAGCTCGTCCGCGAGCGTGGCTGCCAGCTCCTCCGGGGCCGCGACGACCGTGATGGTCATGGCCATCGGCGGCACGAACACACTCGTTGGCGGCACGAACGGAATGACGCTCTACACCTTCGACAAGGACGTCGCCGACAGCGGCAAGAGCCTCTGCACCGCCGGTTGCGCGACTAAGTGGCCGCCTCTGACGGTCCCGAGCGGAACGACTCCGACCGCCGCGACCGGCGCCAGCGGCAAGCTCGCAACGATCGCCCGCGACGACGGCACGACTCAGGTCACTTACAACGGTCTGCCCGTCTACTTCTACACGGGCGACACGAAGGCGGGCGACACGACCGGCAATTACACCGGTTGGAAGTCCGTCCCGGCCTGATCGCATCCGCGCATTCTCGAAGGCCGTCCGCGTCTCGCGGGCGGCCTTCTCGTTTGCGAGGCCCACGGCGTAATCTTGGAACATGCCTCTCACCGGACAATACGAACCTGGCACTTCCCCCTGGTCGCGCAAGCAGGTCGAGCTCTTCGAAGCGACCAACGGCTCAGAGGGCGGCGACCTGCGCGGTCGATCGGTGGTGGTCTTGACGTCCGTCGGCGCAAAGACCGGCAGCCTGCGCAAGACCCCCCTCATGCGCGTCGAACACGATGGCATCTACGCGGCGGTGGCCTCGCTCGGCGGCGCCCCGAAGAACCCACTCTGGTACCACAACCTCAAGAAGAACCCGCACGTCGAGCTGCAGGACTGCGAGACCAAACGCGATTTCCTCGCACGCGAGGTCATGGGCGACGAGAAAGCCATCTGGTGGGAGCGCGCGGTCGAAGCCTGGCCCGACTACGCGAACTACCAGCTCAAGACTGACCGCCAGATTCCGGTGTTCGTGCTCGAACCGATGGGGGAGTAGCCGCGCCGGCTCGCCGCCGGCCGCGCCCGCCGGCCACGCGCCGCGCCCGTCGGCCACGCGCCGCGGCGCTCGCGCCCTACGATTGCCGCATCCACCTCGCCAGGGAGTCGATGATGTTCACGCGCATAGCCCATGTCTGCCTCAACACCAGCAATCTCGAGCGGTCATTGGCCTGGTACGAGAAGCTGGGCTTCCGGATCCTGTTCCGATTCACGCGCAAGGGCTCGCAGTTTGGCGTGTATCTGGTCGTGGCCGAGGGCGCGTACATCGAGATATTCGAGGACCCGAACCTCGGTCCCGTGGTCAACAACGGCATCGTCCATTTCTGCCTGGAGACCGACGACATCGACGCGGTGGTCGCGAAGCTGACGGAGCGCGGCGTGGCCGTCACGCCCAAGAAACTCGGCGTCGACAACACGTGGCAGGTCTGGCTCGAGGACCCGGACGGCAACCGCTTCGAGGTCCACCAGTACACGGCCGCGAGCACGCAGTTCTCGGGCGGCACGGTCGAAGCCGACTGGTAGGCGGCGGGGGCGGCGGGCGCGCCCGGTCCGGCCCCGTCGCCGGTAGTCCTGTTGTATGCCGCCGCGCGGGCCGCTAATGTCACGTTGATACGTCGAGCGCGAAGACAGGGGCTCGGGGAACGCAGCGCTCCGTATCGTGTTGGCAGGCCTATCAAAAGAGGCGTGGGTAGTCATGTCGGACGTGTTCATCTCCTATTCGCGCCGCGACATCGCGTTCGCCCGGCTCATCCGCGAGGCGCTCCAGCAGAGCGACATCGACACCTGGATCGATTGGGACCGCATTCCGGTGGGCGAGCGGTGGTGGCAGGAGATCACAGGAGCGATCGAAGGCGCCAACATCTTCATGCTCCTGATCAGCCGCAACTCGATCGGCTCGAAAGTCTGCCGTGACGAGATCGAGCTGGCCCTCGCCAACCACAAGCGCATCGTGCCCTTGCTCGTGGACCAGCTCACACCCGACGAGATAGCGGGCCTGGCGCCGGACCTGCCGCAGTTCAACTGGGTCGTATTCGAGCGCGACAAGATCTTCCGCCTCGAGGTCGATCCGAACGCGAGCTCCGAGAAGGCCGAGGACCGCGAGATCGCGCTGGCCAAGATGCCCCAGTTCGAGGAGGCGCTGCGCAAGCTGAGCATCGCTATCCACACCGACTGGGAGTGGGTCAAGTACCACACCCAGCTGCAGGTCGAAGCGCTGCGCTGGGACAAGAACCAGCGCGACGCGAGCTACGTGGTTCGGGGCACGGCGCTCGAGGAGGCCGAGCAGCAGCTCTTCAGAGCGGCCGGCCGCGAACCGCAGCCGACCTCCCTCCAGGTCGAGTACGTCACCGCCAGCCGCCAGGAAGAGGCGCGGCGCCAGCAGGAGAAGCTCGGCCTCGAGCGCAAGGCTCGCCGCCGCCAGCGTTACGTCCTGGCCGCGGTCGCGATCGGGCTGCTGGTCTCCTCGTCACTCGGCGTCGTGGCCTGGGGCCAGCGGAACCAAGCGCTGAGTGAGGCGAACGCTCGCGCCACGGCCCAGGCGCAGACCGAAGAGCAGCGCCAGGTCGCTGTCCAGCAGCGGCAGGTGGCGGTCGATCAGCGCAACATCGCCGTCTCCCGCCAGCTTGCGGCCCAAGCCGTGAACCGGCTCGACGGCAAGGACATCGGGACGAGCCTGCTTCTCGCGATGGAGGCCTACCATCACTCGCCAACGACGGACGCGCGCAGCAGCCTCCTGCGCCTCATCCTCACGGAGCCGCGTCTCCGGTACTCGATCATCGGGCACACAGACGCGGTCCACGGCGTCGCGATCAGCCCGGACGGCAAGACCGTTGCGTCGGCCAGCGCCGACATGACGATCGGCTTGTGGAGCACCGCTACCGGCCGGGCCATCCACACCCCGCTGACCGGCTTCGCGCGAGGCGTCATGGCGGTCGCGTACAGCCCGGATGGCCGCTACCTCATTTCCGGCGATGAGGACGGAAAGGTGATCCTGTGGGACGTGAACGGCGGCTACTCCAGCACCGTCATGTTCACCGGCGATAGCTGGGTCTGGAACGTCGCCTTCAGCCCGGACGGCAAATACCTGAGCGTCTCCTTCATGAACAAGCTCGTCGTCGTGCTCTCTATGGCCGACAAGAAGGTGGTTTGCCCGCTGTCCGCCTCCACGGGTGATTCCACGGACTTCTTCCCTAGCCTGGCATTCGCCCCGGACAGCCGGACCCTGGTTGTCGGGAACGAACACGCCTCGAGCTCGGATGCGCTGGTCATGTGGGACGTGTCAACCTGCAAACCGATAGGCGCGCCTGTCGACCTCGCGCCGCTCTCCAAGTTAAGCGCGACGGCCGGCAACGATGTCTGGAGCCTCGCCCTCAGCCCCGATGGAAAGCAGCTCGCGCTTGGGCTCGCAGACAACCTCCTCATCATCGATCCCACCACCAGGAAGGTGTTGCGCGACTCGGTGGTGATTCACACCAACTACCCGATATCGGCGATGGCTTACAGCCCCGACAGCTCCCTCCTGGCGCTCGGCGTCGGCGACAAGACCGTCGTACTGCTCGATTCCGCAACGGGCCAGGCCGTGGGCGATCCCATGATCGGGCAGCGCGGCGGGATCACGAGCGTCGCCTTCGGCTCCGACGGGCACACCCTCGCATCGGGCGGCTGGAACTCCGACGTGCTGATCTGGGATCTCCAGAACCATCCGCTGTCCCAAACCGTCCCGGGCGCAACCGTCGGCGCCGCGGATGTCGCATTCAGTCACGACGGCAAGACGTTGGCTCTCGTCAGCGGCGACAACACGATCCGGTTGTGGGACTCGACCACGTGGCAGGCGGTCGGCCAGCCGATCGATGTTCAGGGCCAATCCACGACCGTCCTGGCGTTCGATCCGGACGGCCAGGTCCTGGCCACGAGCGGCAAGGACAAGCTGGTCCACCTGTGGGACCCGGCGACCGGAAAGTCGCTCGGCGAACCGTTGACTGCCCCCGAGGTGGTCGAATGCGTCGCGTTCAGCCCCGACGGCAAGTGGCTGGCCGCTGCCGGCGCCGACGATCGCGTGACCGTCTGGGATGCGGCGACCCGCGCGCAAGTCCTCACGACCCGGTATGGCCCACCTATGACCGCGGACCCGTTCGACATCGACATGGACAAGGAGATCGGCTCAGTCGGGTTCTCGCCGGACTCCTCGACCCTCTATTTCAGCAAGGGCGCCGGCCTGACCATGTTCCTGGCGGTGGCCGAATTTACGACCGGCTCCGACGCCGGAACTCGCCAGCTCAAGTGGACGCAGGGCAGCTCGATGAACCAGATCCTGTCCACGATGAGCCCGGACGGGAAGACGATCGCCCTGTCCAACAGCATGGACATCCGGCTCTACGACTACTCGACCTTGAAGATGGTCGGACTGCCGATGTACGGCCACACGGACTCCGTGACGGCGCTGACTTTCACGCCCGACGGCAAGCTGCTTGTGTCCGGCAGCCAGGATGGGACGGTTCGGCTGTGGGACACAGCCACCGGGCAAGCCGTCGGTGCACCGCTCACCGGTCCCGCCAAGTGGGTCGAAAGGATCGACGTCAGCGCCGACGGGAAGTGGGTTGCGGCGGTGAGTGCCGACGGCAAGACCTACTTGTGGGACCTGTCGATGGCCGACTGGGAGGCCCTCGCCTGCGGCGTCGTCCACCGCAATCTGTTCGGTCTCGAGTGGCAGCAGTTCCTGCCCGATGAGGCCTTCCGTCCCACGTGCCCGGCCGAGCCGATCGACAGCACCGCCATGGTTCAGGCAACCGATCTGGCGCACGCCCGCCAGACTGCGGGGCAAACCGACGAGGCGACGGCCATCATCAAGCAAGAGCTCGACCTGGTAGTGCCGACGAAGGATGACCAGGTGAACAACACTCTGTGCTGGCTCGGCAGCCTGAACGGTTTCGCGGCGCAGGTGATGCCCGCATGTGAGCGAGCTGTAGCCGTGGCGCCGGCGGACAGGCTCGACGGCGAACGCGACAGCCGCGGTCTCGCGCGGGCTCTTACCGGCAACAAGGCCGGAGCGATCGAGGATTTCCAGGCGTTCGTCGACTGGTCGAAGGACAACGGTCAGTACGACACGGCAGGCACCCAGCGCGAAGGCTGGATCGCATCGCTCAAGCAGGGCCAGAACCCCTTCGACAAGGCGACGCTGGATTCGCTCCGGACCTAGTCCGGCCAGCGGTCCTATCCACGTTGCGCTGCTCGTTCGGGTTGCCGGATCGGGTAGGGCAGTGTTAGGCTGCCCAAGGCTCAGCACCACCACCGCTGGCCGCCGACCCGCTACAGAGGCATACACCTGTTGCGAAAGCTCGCAGCCGCAACACTTGCGATCCCCGTGCTCGGGTTCGTTTACTTCACCAGTTTCGTTCGACGATCGATTCCGGCGCAGCTTGCCGCGCTCGGGCTGGTCGTTGCCCTCGTGGCCGGCGGCCTGCTGATCGGGCTACCCGCTAAGAGCGTTTCGGCCAACCCGGCACCGACTTACGCGCCCAAGCCCCCCACCGCCCAGGCGAATATCGTCAGCGACCTGGGCCTGACTTCGGCCTTCAGCATCGAATTCTCGAAGCCGATGGATAAGGCCAGCGTGGCGGCCTCGATCGCCCTGGTTCCCTACGTCAACTACCACCTGGTTTGGGACGCGACCGGCCAGAACGTCTCGCTGCTGCCCGACGGCCATTGGGCGCCAGGCACTTACTACACCGTCGATGTCGCGGCGACCGCGCTCGATCGGGACGGGCTCAAGCTCGGAGAGCCCACCGGCGCCTCGTTCCTGACGGTTGCGGGGACTTCGGGCACCATCACAGCCACGACGGTCCTCGGCAAATTTGTCGCCCCGACCACGAGCTTCGTGGTCACTTTTTCGGGCCCGGTGAAGCTCGCCACCGTCCAGAGCGCTTTCAACATCACGCCGCTCGTGTCGGGGACGCTCGTCGGCGACGATGACAGCGACGCCGCATCGCAAGTCTTCACCTTCACTCCCGATGAGCCTCTGGCGATGGGATCCAGCTACGTCGTGAGCTTCAGCGCCGCGGTGATGTACGACGCCGCGGGCGCTCCACTTGCCTCGATCGCGCCGCTCACCACTTCCACGCAGACGGTGCCCGCGGTGGTCCGCTTTGGGCCGCGGGACGGCACGACCGGCGTGGATCCCGCGCAGGTCATCTCGGTTCGTTTCACGACGAAGATGGACGAGGCTGCGACCGGCCCCGCGTTCACGGCAACCGCCAACGGCAAGCCGGTCACCGGCAAGCTGACGTGGTCCGAGAACGACACTGTCCTGGCCATCACGCCGAGCGCAAAGCTCCCTGCCAGCGCCAAGGTCGTCGCCACAGTCTCGACCGACGCCATGTCTAGCAGCGGGCTCCACACGGAGGCGCCTGCGTCCGCGACGTTCACCGTCGCGAAGCCGGCGGCGCCGAAGGCACCGAGCACGACCAGCACGACCAAGGCTCCCAGCACCACTACCAAGGTTCCGTCCACCGGCGGCTCGGCGGTGGGCACCGCCCAGTGGCACGCGGCCGAGGTCTACTTCCTACAGCTCACCAACTGCACCCGGACCGGCGGATGGGTTCTGGCCGGTGGCCTGTGCCGGTCCTCCGGTCCGCACACGCTGCCCGCGGCGCGTGCGCTGGTCATGGATGACGGCATCTCGGCCAAGGTCTCCCGGCCATATGCCGAGCTCATGGCCGAGCGAGGCATCCTGAGTCACTACGCCAACGGAAACCCGGGCCAGCGCCTGGCCAGAGCGGGCTACACGAGCTACCACTGGGGCGAGAACATCGGCTCGCCGTCGAGCGTGATGGCCGGCATGGTGGACGACGCGATCTACTTCCAGAACGAGGCGCCCTACAAGGGCGGCCATTACGTGAACTTGATGAACTCGGCCTTCGATCGGGCCGGCGTCGGGGTCTGGGTCAGCAGCGGCCGCGTCCGCGTCGTGATCGACTTCTACCACCCCTGAGCGCGTTCAGCGCCGATCAGCGCCTGAAGCCCCGCGGGTCCAGGAAGAGCGGCAGAGCGCCGACCCACATACTCGGGTAAGTGCCCAGGTAGAGCGCCGGCGTGCCCCAGCCGACGGCAATCGGTACCACCCAGGCGCGGTGCGTTCGAGCGCCCCAGGCGAGCAGGGCCAGGGACATCGGCAGGCGCAGGGCGAGTGACACCGGCTCGAGGGCGACCGTGGGTGGCGCGTCCGCGTTCTTCACTACCCACGCGATCCACTCGCCCCACAGGCTCGGGGCGAAGGCGAACGAGACTGCGGAAACCGCAGCGGCGGCGGCGAGGGACATCGCCAGCGGCCGCCACTCGAAGCGTGCCACGTACCAGCCCAGCCCGAGCCCCGAGACGAACTTGGTCAGCAGGCCGGGTAGCCAGCCGAGCGTGTTGCCGCGGAGCGCGACGACGATCCCCGCGGCGATCAGCAGCTGGACGTTGCCGTTGAGAGCGTGGCCAAGCACGTCGGTCAGTTCGGCCGGCGCTCCATAGCCAAATGGGGCGGCGGCAAAGCCCACGAAGACGAACAGCCACGTCCAACGCCCGAGCATATAGGCGAGGGCGGCCCATATGAGCGTCGTCCAGCCGATGGTGAACAGCTGCCAGCCGATGGGGTGGAGGAACGTGAGGATCTGTGCCAGGACCGGCGGGTATATGTAGGTCCCGTCGATGCCCCAACGCTCCGGATAGAGGTGGGCGAGGTCCACAGCCCAATAATTGAAGGAGTCGGTGGGCACCGGAAGGCTGCCGATCGCTTGCAGGATGCCCAACAGGAAACCCACGAAAACGACGGCCGTCCGATCGATCGCCGAGTACGCGCCCGGGATGTAGATACGCCGCCAGCGAGCGGAGCGTTGGTGTGTCGACGGCTCCAGATCACCCTCCTAGGGCTACTCGTCGGCGGTCGGGTCGGTGGCCTCGGCACTGGACTCTGAGAAGAGCAGGGCGGCCGCGGCCAAAGCCAGTAGGATCGCGATCTCCGTCGAGACGTAGACCGTCCGGCCCGTGAAATGCAAGGCTGGGAGGTCGTGGGCGGCCAGGATGGCGGGGACCAGGGCGGCTCCGATGGCCGTTGCGGCGACCTCGTCGAGATGGCGTCCATAGAGGCGCCAGGCGCACCAGAGGATCGCGACTTCGAGCCCCAAGCTCGGCTGTGCGAATGCTCCGAAGGCCAGGCCGGCAATGGCGCCGCCGACGATGGGGCCGTAGACGAGCAAGTTCTTGCGGGGGAGCGGCATGACGAGCGCCCAGGCGACGCCGATGGCGCCGAACCAGATCAGGCTCGAGAGGTCGCCGTAGAGAAAGAAGCCGGCGAACGCCAGCGGCCAGGTCACGACGATCACTGCCACCCTACGAGGCGGTGCGCCGGCGAGGGTCGGGACGAGCAGGCGGAACCCGAGGAACGAGCCAAGGAAGAACACGGCCAGCTGCTCGGCGCGCGGCAAGGGGCTGCCCAGTGTCCAGGCGATCGCCTCAGCGATGCGATCGCTGTTGGCGGTGTCCCTGATGGCCAGGGACACTCCGTCCACGGCCGCAAACACGAGCAGAACCGCCATGAGCGATGCGAACGCGGAAAGTGCGAAGGTCAGCTCGGCGAGCCACCATTGCCGGTCTCGAGTCATGCCCGAGACGGTAACATCGCCCCGGCCTTGCCGCTTGGGCCTGCCGCAGCGTCTGACGCGCTAACTGGCGGCTCGCTGCTGGTCGAGCGGAATGACGGGCACGGCTGGCTGGATCATGACCTCGCATCGGTTGCGGCCGCGGTCCTTGGCCCGATACAACGCCTCGTCCGCCATGTGCAGCGCGCCGTCTACGTCGAGGCAGTTCGCCTGAGAGAGCTCGGTGACGCCGGCGCTGGCCGTGACCACGCCCCATGGGAGGTTGTCGCCGTGCGGCATCCCTGCGGCCTGGATTGCGCTCAGGTAGCGCTGGCCCGCGATCTTGAGGACCGCCTGGTCCGCGTCGTGCAGGATGATCAGGAATTCCTCGCCGCCGTAGCGGTACAGGCCGTCGCCGACACGGCTCGTGTGCTTGAGCACGGCCGCAACGCCTCGAAGGGCCGCGTCGCCGGCCAGGTGGCCAAGCGTATCGTTCAGGCGCTTGAATCGGTCGAGGTCCATCAACAGCAGGCCGGCGGTCCCGCCGTTGCGCTCGATCCGCCCGGCGATCTGGGCCAGATCTTCGTTGAGCCGCAGGCGGTTGCCGAGGCCGGTAAGCGCGTCGAGACGGGCGATGCTCTCGAGTTCCTCGTTGAGCCGCAGCAGTTCGGCCTGCTGGACGACCAGGGTTTCCTGCTGCATGAACAGGAATTCGTCCTGGCGCTGCAGATCGAGTTCGTGCTCCTTCATGCGTCCGTAGAGCCCTCGAACGGCGAGGAGCTGGCCGTTCATCTGGCGCCGGCGGCGCAGTTGGACTTCGTTCGCGCCCAAGCTGAGGGCCGAGGCGAGACTCGCCGAGGACGCCAGGGCAGTCAATTCGTTTCGCCAGGAGGCACCCAGTCCCGCGACCAGGAAGCAGCCGAAGAACAGGGTGTTCGCCCCCAGGAGCCAGGTGAGATGTTGCTTGCGCTCGAGGGGGACGAAGATCGCGAAGGCCAGTGGAATGAGGCCGAGGGTGCCGAGCGCGAGCGGCTCGGAGCTCGGCGAAAGAACGATCGAGTCGAGCGACGAGATGATCGGGAGCAGGCCGAGAACCATCCCGAGAGGGATGATGTAACGGCGACCGCGACAGCGCGCCAGGTAGGCGATCGCCAGCGCTGCCCCGATGAGCGGCAGGTTCAGAGCAGTCTCCGCCATGGCGACGCCCGGCATGACGATGTCCATGATCGCCGTTGCCCCCGCGACCATGATCGCCACGACGAGCGCCGAGAAGAAGACGCTCTCTTGAAGTTCCCGACGGTAAACCGCCCGCAGGCGGCGGTCCTTTTGGGCTGCGCTTGCGTCGGGTTGTTCCGTCGCCCTTGTAAGCACGGCAGGCTCCATTGGCACGGTATTGCCCAACCGAGCTAGGTATCGGCGGATCGGGCTGCAACTTCAGCCCATTCTCGCCCCCGGAGAGGGGTAGGCGGCCGAGGGCGAGTGGTAACGGCGGACCGGGCGAGAGGTCAGGCGACCTCGACCATCGTCGGTCCGAAAGCGGCGTGCGAGACTTCGATCTCGATGCCGACGCGACGGGGGTGGTTACGCCCCGATTCGCGATAAAGCCGGAGCAGATTGGCCTCGGCGGCTCGAAGCCGCGCATTGGCCTCCCACTCGGGCAGATCGGGCTCGGCGGCCTCACGGGCCTCCATAG
>CAZRUC010000024.1:11939-15304 GCA_964603175.1 uncultured Anaerolineaceae bacterium | reverse complement strand
CGGGCCGCCTGCGGTGTTGCCGATCGCTCTCTGGCGTCTACGTTGCGCCTGATCAAGCCGGGCGTCACCGAACGCGAGCTGGCCATGGCGCTGGAGTGGGAGATGCGGACCGGCGGCGCCGAGGCCCTGGCTTTCGGGATCGCCTGTCTCGCCGGGCCGAATGCCGCCCTGCCGCACGGCTCGCCAACCGACCGCGAGCTCGAGTTCGGGCGGGTGGTGCTGTTTGACTTCGGGGCCATGGTCGCGGGCTATCGGAGCGACATGACCCGAACGCTCTTCGTGGGCGACCCGAACCCGCGGGATCTGGCCGTCTACGAGCTCGTGGCCCAGGCGCAGCAAGCGGCGCTAGACCTCCTGACCGCCTCCGTTCGGGCAGGGGGCACGGTCCCGAGCGGACGGCAAGTCGACGCGGCCGCGCGCCAGGTGATCGAGAAGGCAGGCCACGGCGAGCACTTCGGACACGGCACCGGCCACGGCATCGGCCTCGCGACCCACGAGCTGCCGTCTCTCAGCAGGCTGGCTTCCGAGAACCCGCTGCCGAGCCCCACGGTCTTCAGCATCGAGCCGGGCGTCTATCTCGACGGCGAGACGGGCGTTCGGATCGAGGACCTCGTCCTGCTTGACGTCGAGGCGAACGTCGTGGAGCGGTTGACCATGTTTCCGCGGGATGCGCTGGTCGTCGGAGTCTGACGGTCGTTGGCTGCGGCTCGCTCCGGTACAATCGAGCCTAGACACGAAGACATTCCAGCCGGCTCGGGTCGGCTAACCATCCAAGGAGCCGTCCTCGACCATGATTTCCGCCAGCGACTTGCGCAAGGGTGTCGCCATCGAGCTCGACGGAGAGCTCTGGCAGATCCTCGACTACCACCACATCAAGATGGGTCGCGGCTCGGCGCAGGTGAAGATCAAGCTTCGCAACATCAAGCGCGGCCAGACGGTGGAACGATCCTTCCAGGCAAGCGACAAGTGGCCGCGCGCCCAGCTGGATCATCGCCAGATCCAGTTCCTCTATCGCGACGGCGATGACTTCCACTTCATGGAGACCGAGAGCTACGAGCAGTTCCACCTCGGGGCCGACCAGCTCGAGGACGCGGTCAACTACCTCAAGGACTCGATGCTCCTCGATCGGACGAGCTACGAGGGCGAGACGATCGGCGTGGAGTTGCCGGTGACCGTCGATCTCCGGGTCGTCGAAACCGAGCCCGGCTTTGCGGGCGATACCCAAACGGGCGCGCGAAAAGGCGCCAAGCTCGAGACGGGTCTCACCATCCAGGTACCGATCTTCGTCGACGAAGGCGACACGGTCCGTGTCGATACCCGAACGGGCGAATACCAGACCAGGCTCTGAGCCATCGACCGCGACGCGATCGACGCTCGGACATAGGGCTGCGGAATGACTCGCCGGCCCACTCCGCAGAGCGATCCCTTGTGGGGTGATTCGCTGCCCGAGGAACCCGCCGCGCGCAAACCCGCCGGCCACGAGCCGCCCGACTGGGCCCTGCCGGCGTGGGATACGGTGCCCGCGGAGCCGGGGCCGACGCCGCTCGTGCCTGCGTCGCCGCCCGCCGCCGTGCCGCCCCCGCCGGCCGCGGCCGCGCCTGCCCAGCTCGTGCCCGCGTCGCCGCTCGGCGCGGCGCCCGCCAGTCGCGGCCTCGTGGCCGACTCGTCGCTTCGAATTCTTGGTGTGAGCGACGTCACCAGGGCGATCCGAGACGCGGTTCGGGCCGAGCCGGCACTCCGCGAGGTATGGGTCGAGGGCGAGGTTGGCCGTGTCACCGTATCGTCCGCTGGCCACGCCTATTTCACCCTGAAGGACGAGCGCAGCCAGCTCGCCTGTGTCTTCTTCCGCGACAACAGGGTTTCCTCGCCGTTTGAGCCGCGCACGGGACTTCGCCTCGTCGTCCAGGGCAGGATCGACATATTCGAGGCCCAGGGCGTTTACCAGCTCTACGTCGTGTCCGTGCAACCGGCAGGTTTCGGCGACCTGGCGCTCCGTTTCGAGGCGCTCAAGGCGAAGCTCGCGGCCGAAGGCCTGTTCGATTCGGCTCGTAAACGCCCGCTCCCCGGGCGGCCCGCTGTAATCGGCGTCGCCACCAGCGCTACCGGCGCCGTCTGGCACGACATCTGCCACGTCATCTCGCGTCGCTGGCCGCTGACGCGCCTCGTCCTTTCGCCTTGCCAGGTTCAGGGAGACGGGGCTGCCCTCAGCGTGGTGGCGGCCCTCGACAGGCTGGCTCGTTGGGGCGAGCAGTGCCGTGCCGCGGGTCACGCCGAGGACGCGCCCGCGGTGGTCATCCTGGCGCGCGGTGGAGGATCCCTGGAGGACCTGTGGTCGTTCAACGACGAGCGGGTGGTTCGGGCGGTCGTACGCCATCCGGTTCCCGTCATCTGCGGAGTCGGGCACGAAGTGGATGTCACGCTGGCCGATTTTGCGGCCGATGTTCGGGCGCCTACGCCCTCGGCCGCGGCCGAGCTCGTCGTGCCCGATCGCACCGAACTGACCGCCGGGTTGATGCAGCTCGAGCATCGAGCGCGCAGTCTGGCCCTCCGCGCGTTGTCCGGATCCCGCGCCGAGCTCCTGGCGGAAGGCCGCGCCCTCGATCGGCTGCGGCCCGCAGCACAGCTGGCTCAGGCTCGCGAACGGGCAGGCTATCTGCTGGATCGCGCCACTCGAGCGGTTCAGGGCGGCCTCGCCCGACGCCGCGACGAGGAGTCTCGACTCGCCGGCAGGCTCTATCCGCTGGCCGGCGCGCGGCTGGCCCTGGGCCGGGGTGGGCTCGAGCGCAACTTCGCATCGCTGACTGCCCTCGGTCCGCAGGCCACGCTCGATCGCGGCTACGCCGTCGTGCGCCGCCGCTCGGATTCGCGGATCGTCCGCGCCCCCGACGAAGCGCCGGCAGGCCAGCGACTCATCGTCCAGGTAGCGCGCGGCGAGTTCGCAGCCACCTCGGACCCAGCCGATTCGACCGACCGAAGCGGCATCCGCACGCGGCCGGAGAGAGGCGGCTCTGCAGCAAAGCAAAGGTCCGCCGAAAGCAGGCCGCGTGCGGATGCCGCCGGCCCCGACGGAGGTGCGTGATCGACGGCGCGATCCTGGCCGCGGCGGCGCTCCTGCTCGCCGGAGCCGGACTCGTGTTTGCGCTATCCGTCTGGGTTGGTATGCTCCTGGGACGGCGCATGGACCGAGCACTGGAGGCACGCCGGGCTGCCGAAGGCAGCCGGGCTGCCGAAGGCAGCCAGCCGTCGGACCAGGCAACTGACGTTGGTGAGGAGGTTGGCGTCGATGAGTGAACGGTCAGGGTCGGATACAACCGCCCCGGCGGCGCAGGTCGCCGCCCCGGCGGCGCAGGTCGCCGCCCCGGCGG